>JAAUTT010000118.1 GCA_012031335.1 Bacteroidales bacterium
GCTTATGTTGCCCGGGGTTACTTCATCCATGGCTTGTACATAGAAGAAATACTTGGTCTCTGCATTTAAGCCCTCTGCAATATACGAGGTGTCAATTGTATAGCTATGATGAATAAACGTTAAACTATCTGTTGAATAGCTTACCTTAAAGGAATCAGCATTTGCTACCGATTTCCACACTAACAAAACAGCATCCTGGCTTTTGCCCCGTAACTTTAAGTTATCCGGCGCACTTAACTGTGCTTGCGCACTAAAAAATGCTGATAGCGCAAAGCACCTACCAACATTAAAAATTTTAATTTATTAAAGTTTTTCATAAAGTAATACGTTTTAATAATTGTTTAAATAAATTTAATATTCAGCTAAAAGTAATGAGCGTTTAATTTTATGTGGTGTTTCATTGTTACACATGCGTGCGCTAATGTAACATAGTGGCAAAAACACTTATAAAACCTGAACATTTGGCAATTTTGAAGACCAAAGTTTTGTTACTTCAAAGGTGAACGCTGAGAAAAAAAGGCTCTGCGCCTTTGCGTCTCCGTGGTGAAAATGAAAACAGAGCTACCGCTGAGGCGCTGAGAAGAAAAACTCAACCCTCTATGGTAAAGAATCTCAGCATACTGATTGGTTGAAATAACAAGAACTTTTTTAAACTTCCTGAATACCCTCCTTAGAACGACTGAACTACTATCAATATATCATTTAGTTAAGGGTATCTTCCCCCTCTAACGCCCCCAAGGGCCCCATCGTGCGTAAGATTCCCCCTTGGGCGGGTTAGAGGGGGCTCATGGGCAAGAACTTAACCAAACGGCATTGGAACTGCTTTTTAAAAAACTTACTTAATTATGAGCTTTTTAAAGTTGCTTTGTCCAATTTTAATTAAATATATACCTGGTTGAACATTTGAAACATCTATGGTTTCATTGTTATTAATTTGCTTGTTCATGATTTCTTTACCCGTAATATCTGCCATTTGCAATGTTGCACTGCGGTCATTGTATGTTTTAATTGTTAATTTCCCGTGCACAGGATTTGGGTAAAAGCTATTTTTATCCTGTTTTAAGGTAGCTTGAGATGATGATGTGCCTACTGGCCAACCTTCTGTCATAATCACATTAATTTGTTCTTTTGTTAAAGCTTGGTTTTTGTAGAAGTAAAACTCATCGAAATAACCCCTGGCAGGCCATCCGGTACGATATTTACCTCCGAAATCTGAAACCGGAATAACGGGCTCGCATTTTCATGTAATTCTTTATGCCCCTCTGAACCGTCTTCTTTCCACCAGCCATCGCCTGGATTGCCGTCAAGACCAGCATTTTGTTGAGCACCTAACTCTGCTGATGCAATCATGCCTGTTATATTGCTATAAGTGGTAACCAATGGATTACTGCTTTTTGCACTTTTAGCTAACTCACCGTTCAAATAAAAAGATATTTCTTTTGATGCACCACTAAAAACCAGTGCCACATGTTGCCATGCTTTTTCATTTGCCCTTAAAGTTCCGGTTGAATTATCAATAGCAGCTTCGATTTTTAAATTAGATGTTGGTGTATTTACACTTTCATCGTGTCCAATAAATACATTATATTGACCATTTAATTGGTGTATAAGAACCCCTGCATTGGATTTGCCCATCGAAAAAAGAACTTCTTTCTCACTCATACCATCATCGTCTGTATTTATACAAGGGCCTGTAAGACTATTGTACTTTCTATCTGGCTTATACCAAAACATAACCGATAATGCGTCAAAGTCTCCGTGAAAGGCTTCACTTTTTTCTTTATAGCCATCTACGTCTTTTTCATTCTCGCTTCCAGCCAAAAGAATAAAATCTAAAGCAGAAGTGGCTCCTTCTTCACAACATGCATGCATCCCGCTCATGTAAAAGCCCCCGCCAAAATAACCAGAATTAGGCCGAAAGCCGCCTTGCAGGGTTGCATCGCCATCGTTCCAATTGTACCATAAGGCATTGTGTGCCACAGGATCGGTGCTCGCGTCACTTATTATAGAGACATATGTGTTTGAATCTGCTATTGCCTGTTCAAACTTTAATGCCACATCAGGTACAGGTAAATCCTGGCCCCTTACATTTAAAAAAATTGTACCGGTTAAAGCCAACATTAAAAATTGGCATAACTTGTTAAAACCTGTTTTGTAATTTTTTTTCATAAATTCAATCATTTTTATTATTAGAGCTAATTAGTGTTTGTATACTTTGCCCAAAAGTAAATAATACCAATAATCAATTAGGTTCTTAAATGTTACTTCATTTTTCTTTATTGTAACTTTAACGATAAAACCCTGTAAACCATGCTTTCTTGTTCCTTCCAAAGGGCTGCAAATCAATACATGGTTCCGCACCACAAATAACAGATGTTAGGCCATAAAAACAATGACTTCTGATAAATGGCCCCGCCACCCCTGGAACTGTTAAGGTAGAAAAATAATTGATCTGGCTTTCCATTGGTTTCTATCAATGAAAGAAAATCAAACAATACTCAATGTCATATAGTTAAGCATGATAGAACTGTTAACACCCCTCCCGGCACCCTACAGTCCCACAAGGGAGAAAGCTTGCGCCCGATTACGCCATCCGTAATGTTGAATTTATTAACTGCACGATAGGTAATAGGCAACTTACCACTGAGGGCCTCAGCACCAATGAGTTTGTTTATGGTATGTCTGTTGTGCAGTAATCTATTTTAGGGCATTTTTAAGGATTTTCCGCAGGTATTAAGCGCGAATTAATTCCACTTCAGAACTCCTGACTTTTCGCAGTTTTAAACCGCGGAAGAAGTAAAAATCATGCGCAAATCAGTACCGGGAAAGACAGTTTCGCTATCGTTCAATGTTTGTAGTATTTGCTTTACAGCATGGTTATATCTGTTGGCTGATAGGGAATATAGTTTAACGGTAAGGGTTTTTTCCTGATAGTCTGGGGTCAAATCGGCATTGGAACTGATGATTTGTTTTACAACCATTCTTTTTTCGTTGTCTGCATTTGCCAGGTGTGGGGCCAGCATATTGGCTATGGCCGATTCAGCCCGGTAACAGATCATTTTTATAACATTCATGAGTATCTTGCTTTCTGTTTTTAGCTTGTTGTGCCTGACCTGCTGCGGCATTTGTGACAGCTTTATTTTAGGTTGGGGTTTTCCCCTGGCTTCGATAATTTCTTCTTCTTCCAAGGCCAGTTGGTCGATTTGCTGTTTGTATTGCATTTGCTTATCTGTAATTGCAGGCATTTGCTCCAGCTCCTGGTCAATGGCCTGCTCTAACAATGGGTAGAATTTTGCTTCGGCACGCTGTTTCTTTTCCCTAAGCTTTTTTAAATTGGATCATTTTATCAAAGTCATAATCTTATATGAGGTAACGGAAGAAATTTTCCTGGCTCCAGCGGGCAAACATCCTCCCGGCCACTTCTTTGGCCTGCAATATGGGGTTGTTGGCAATGATAGCTGTTTGGTGCCCATTCTGACTAAGCCTTCTTACCTCCCGAAAAACATAGCCCCCAAGCTCGACTTTCTTCTCGCATAAATCCATGTTGATTTTCTGCTCCATTACTGTAACAACAGTGTTTTCAAAAGTCTTATCACACCATTTGTCCTTTACATTTTTGCGATAAGTTAGTATAGCTACCCGGTACTTTTCCCATAGGCGGGCAAAAAATGCAGGTTCGTGCGCTTCCCGGTCAAAGACTAATGTGCATTGCGGTTTTTCAGCCAGTCCAACATCGTTGCTAATCAGTTTAGCTTCCAATAAACGCCCGATAATTTGTCCTTCTATTACGGCTTGTAGCTTTTCTGTCAGCTCTCCCATTACCATCATAACAGGCATTCCTTTTGCATCATTGACCCAAAATTCAGATGTTGCACTAAGGCAAAGTTTTTGCCGGGAAATAAATTTGGAGGGCAGGTTGGCCTGGTATCCATAATATATGCGCACATGTCCGTCGATATATAAAAAATCGGCCTCGGATTGCTCTTCCTGTGGGTACCATATATCGATTAATGAGTTGTTGAGCCTGGCTGTTTGCTGTTGATCGCTTAATAGTTTTACTTTCTGGCGAAGGCATTTCATTTCCGGGATTCGGCCCAGGCCTATTAACCGGCCTATTTCCCCGGGTTTACAAAGTTTTAATTGTTCCGGGTTTTTGATACGGCTTAAAGCCATAAAGGCAAGTGTAAGCACAATTGATTCTACTCCGTAATAATCAGATGGGGGCAGCTGGTATACTTCTTTGGTCTTTAGCAGCCCTTGGGAAATTAATGCTGGCAACAAGAATAATACACCTGCACCACATAATGACTCTGATGCTGAAAGCTCGGGGCGCGCATTAGTACCTTTTCCTACAGCACACAATATACGCTCTTCATGCCGTGTTGTGGCTTCCCCTAACGGCGCCCCATTGTCTGCTTTGTCGCGTTCTGACTGGGTCACTGAGTCCTGCCGGGCTTCTAACCGTTTTTCTTTTTTTTTAAATAGCCTTGCTTTATGGCATAACGCATGGCCGATTCGCGGACCCCTTCTTCTTTGGCTATGCTGTTTACACTTTGGCTTTTGTCTAATTTATCTTGTATGCGTTGGCGCCTCTCCCCGGTTATCTTGTGTGCTTTGCCCTGCCTGGCATCATCTCCAAAGAACCCTTGCTCTGCTTGTTCCCTAAACTTTTTATGGTAACGGTAAACACTGTCCTCGCTTACATTAAAGAAGCGTTCAATGTCAACCTTTCGACATAAGCCCTGCTCAATAAAATTACTGGTTATAAAACGGAAAGCATTTATATCTTCTTCTGAATGACTATAAACAGGCATCCCATTAATGATATATTGAACTATGCCATCTTTCTGATAAACGCCTACATGATCATTTATTAGCCTTGTTTCTCTGGGGTATATAGGTAAGTGTAGCTGCATGGGCAAATATACCGCATTTCCTTTTTGCGAATCAACCCCCTGGATATACTATTTTTACGGTGTCAAGCCAGGAGTTCTGAATATCGCCCTCCAAAACTTTCCAGTTTGGACGATTTTTTCGTAAAGTTTGGCAAGCACACTTATCAATCTCATTCAATGCGACACATTTCAATCCAGCTTTTTCCAAACCAACTGCCAAGTCACCGGCTCCTGCAAATAATTCTAAGACAGTATATTCATTATGCGGTACAACAAAATTAGAAATAGTGTCTTCTACATCGTGATTGAAAAAATCAGCAAAAAAGAGTTTCGACTTGTTCCCGCTTATAGGCACGGTAGTTGCTCATAGGCTCACGGACAGCGGATAGTTTACCTTCCCTATCCCAACGTCTAAGAGTTTCTTTACTTTTACCAATAAGTTCAGAAGCTTCTGACAGCGACAAATATTCTTTCATTACCAAGTTGTCTAACCTTATACAATGGTTACAAAAATAAGAATGAAAATGAAACAGTCAACAGCAAACGAAAAAAAACAACGAACGCCCAACACGCGGTCATAAAACATTGCGCAGATAGTGCTATATTTGAACGAAATTTCATTTAAGAAACGGTTTCGTGGTTTGATAGGTTTGTGTTTCAAAATGCGCAACGTTTCATATGCCCATCCGTTGGGTACAATTATCGCGCGCTGAAAGATGGCATCATATCTTTTATTATCTTTGTTTAATTAAAACGATTTGATGAAGGATAAGGTAAAATATTGGGTTGAGTTGTCAGATTATGATTATGAGACTGCTATAGCCATGCAGCTAAGTAGAAGATACTTATATGTGGGCTTTATGTGTCATCAATCCATTGAGAAAATTTTAAAGGCATATTATAATTCATCTAAACGATGAACCAGCACCGTTTAGTCATAGATTGTCATATTTGGCAAAAAAGTCTGGTATTTATGATTTATTTTCCGAAAATTATCAAGATTTTATTGACCTATTAGAGCCGTTAAATATTGAGACCAGATATCCGTCCTATAAGGAGCAATTAATGAATAGCTTAACAAGAGAACGATGTGATACGATATTAAGTACAACTAATGAGCTAAGATTATGGATAAAAGAGAAGTTGTAAATAAATTGACAGATTATAAAATTCTCCTAACTAAACATTTTGATTTGGATAAGCTAATACTTTTTGGTTCCTATGCTAAGGGAAGTCAACGAGAAGATAGTGATATTGATGTTGCTGTAATAGTCAATTCTATAGATAAGGATTTTTTTTCATATGCTCCTTTGTTATGGAGACTTAGAAGAAATATTGATGATAGAATTGAACCGATTTTAATTGATAAGCACCATGATGAAAGTGGATTTCTAAGTGAAATAATTAAAACTGGATTGGTAATTTGAAAAAAACTGTACCCAACACACGGTCATACGCAATGCGGGTTTCGGTGGTATTCGAGGATTCGATACTTTTTGTATCTTCGGATCGAAACTGAACTGAATGAGCCATGAACTCCCGCACTCCGTATACCCCGGGGGCGTTGGGCAGCATACTGACAAATGAAAGTTTCTGCAAATTAATAAAGCATACGTGAGAAATTCTCTCACAATATTTCTATCTTTGCAAAGAATGAGAGTTTTCCTCACTAATAATTAGAAATAATGATTATTGAATTTACAGTTGGAAATTTTTTGTCTTTTAGGAATAATAAAACTTTATCCTTAGAAGCTACAAATATTACAGAATATAAAGAATCAACATTCAAAGCTGGAAAATTTAATCTCTTGAAAAGTGCAGTTCTTTATGGGGCTAACTCAAGTGGAAAATCAAACTTCATTAAAGCAATGTCGACAATGAAAAGAATTGTAATGACATCTGTAGAAAAGACATCTGCATCGAAATTTGAAATTGTTCCTTTTTTACTTAATACTAGCACTGAAAATAAACCTACTTTTTTTGAATTAGTTTTCTTAATTGACAAAACAAGATATAGATATGGTTTTGAAATTGATAATAGCTCAATCCATGGAGAATGGTTATTTAAATTAGAAGGAGACAATGAAATTCCTCTATTTATTAGGGAAGAAAATGGAATTGGAGTAACTGATGATTTTAAAGAAGGCCACGGCCTTGAATCTAAAACTCGCGAAAATGCATTATTCCTTTCAGTTGTTGACCAATTTAATGGCGAAAACGCAGCAAAAATTATTAGCTGGTTTAATGATTTAGGAACTATTTCCGGATTAAGCCATGATAATTATAGAGGGGTTACTTTTTCATTATTGGACAAAAAGAAATCAAAAGAAAGACTTTTGGATTTTTTCAAAGACTTAGATTTAGGATTTGAACAACTAAAATTCCGGAAAGAGAAATTTCAAGAAAGCTTTCTTCCTAATGACTTGCCTGCAGAACTTCTTGATGATATAATCAATGATTTGCAAGGAAAAACTATTGCAAGGATTAATGCAGTTCATAATAAATATGACGAAAATGGTAAAAAAGTTGGGCTCAAAGATTTTGATTTACGCGAACAAGAATCATCAGGAACAAATAAAGTTTTTGATATTTCAGGGCCAATTTTTGACAATCTAATTGGAGGTGGCGTATTGGTTATTGATGAATTAGATGCAAAACTTCATCCATTGATGACTGCTGCAATTACTAATTTATTTAATTCTCCTGAGTATAATACAAAAAAATGCACAATTAATCTTTGCAACCCACGATACGAATTTATTATCATACGGCAGATTTAGAAGAGACCAGATTTATTTCATAGAGAAAGATAAATTTGAAGCAAGTGATTTGTATTCATTGATTGAATATAGAGAAGAAGGCTCAAGCAAAAAAATCAGAAAGATAGGTCTTTTGAAAAAGACTACATTAATGGAAGATATGGAGCAATCCCATTTATTGGCAACTTTGAAGAACTTTTAAGCAATGGCAAATATTATCAAAATTGACAATGCTGTTGTTAAAAGACGAGCAAGAGATGAAAAGAAACGTAAGACTGAGTTTAAATCAAAACGAAAGTTTTACTTAATTGTTTGTGAAGGTGAAAAAACTGAACCAAATTACTTGGAATCTTTAAAGTCATCATTACCCAAAGGTGTCATAGAATTGACTAATATTGACATTGATGGCACCGGTAAAAACACTTTGTCAATAGTTGAAGAAGCGAAAAAATTAAGGAATAAGTATGAAGAAAAGTACTTTCGGAAAATTGATAAGGTTTGGGCTGTTTTTGACAAGGACAGTTTTCCTGCCGAAAACTTTAACAATGCAATAAACAAAGGAGAAAACTCGAAACCGAAAATTAATTGTGCTTGGACTAATGAAGCTTTTGAACTTTGGTATTTATTGCATTTTAATTATTACAATACTGGTATTTCACGAGAACAATATCAAAAACTAATTGAAAAAGAGGTTAATAAGGCAGCAATCGGACTGACTTCAAATATCAGAAAAATTCAAAAGAGATGTTTGCTATATTAAATAAATATGGGAATCAAGAGAATGCAATAAAGAATGCAGAAAAGCTTGAAGGCCTATATTTTGACAGAAGTTTTTCAAATCATAATCCTTGTGCCAAAGTTCATAAATTGATTAATGAGTTGATAGAACTAACAGAAAAGTACGCTGCCCAACAACAGGTATAAGTAATGGCAGGCAAAGTGCTAAATATCAAGTTTTGTAGCCCGCTCAAACTTCGTAGTAGTTTGACAGGAATGTACCACGCAATCTCCAACTATTCATACCGCTAACCGTTCGGGGCAAAGCTGATCCGGGTTAGAAACTGCCGATCCGGCAAAAAAAATCGCGATCGGAAAGATAAGCCCTCGATCCGGTAAAGAAGCATGCGATCATAAACTTTAAGGGCAGGCCAGGGCAAGCGCTTAACGACATTGATAGTAATATGTTGGTTTAAGAACAGCTCAATTCTTTACAACTATCTGTACCCGTTCATTTTCCTGTCGGTCAACTTTAATGCTCAATTTAACGGTACCATCGAAACTCCAATCTTTAAGTATCTGGCCATTTACTTTTACCAATGCTGGCTTCTTATTGGTTAAGAAGTTGATGGAATACTCCCGCGACAAGGGCCTTCCATTATAATCGCCTTGCGTTGCTTCAATAACAAATTCTATGTTTCCCTTTTCTGCATGGCTTGTAAACCTTGTTGAAGCAATCTCTCCATTTTCGTAACCGAACGAAACACCATCGTCCTCATTATAGGGTATATTCACTCTTGCCATGCGGATAGACCATCAGTTGTACCCTTTGCAAAGGTGCTTCCCCGATAGATTGACTTATTTCG
>JAAUTT010000119.1 GCA_012031335.1 Bacteroidales bacterium
TGCCCTCGAGCCTGTCACCCCATGGATGGGACATGATACCGCCCGCCATTATCAGTATTACCCGTTCGTGAACCTGGGGCATGCGAACCTGGCTATCGACAAAACAGCTGCTTCGCAGGAATATGTTTCATTTATGCGAAAGGGATTGCAGGGTATCCATAACAAAGCGAAAAACGATCCTTTCCAGCTGGGCATACCATTTATTTGGTGTTCGAATAATCTGGTGACGGCTGCCTTAACACAAGCGCAATTGTATTTTCAGGCATCGGGCGATTCCAGCTTTCTGGAAATGGAAGCTGCCCTTCGCGACTGGCTTTTTGGGTGCAACCCCTGGGGTACCAGTATGATATGCGGCTTACCTGCTGGAGGTGATTACCCTTAAAGCCTCACTCCTCTATCACCCTGCTTATGAAGCAAACTACCTATGGAGGTTTGGTTGACGGACCGGTTTACAGCACCATTTATAAGAATCTTAAGGGAATCACATTATTTGGGGTAGATGTTTATGCGCCTTTTCAAAACGGAATTGCTGTTTATCACGACGATTTGGGCGACTATAGCACCAACGAGCCTACCATGGACGGAACAGCAAGCCTCAGTTTCTACCTTTCGTATCTCGAAAGTGAAGGAATGGCTCTGAAGAACACAGGCAATGATATGATGGATACCCATGGCGCCATTGTACGGAAAAACATAGATAAAAAGGAGATCCGCATGATTTTCTCTGCCGATGCATATGGCGAAGGGGCCGATGAAATTCTGAAAGTTCTTGCTAAAAAGAAGGTAAAAGCCTCTTTCTTCCTCACGGGAAATTTCCTTCGGAACCCTCAGTTTGAATCGTCTGTTAAAAAGATGATACAAGGAAATCATTATGTGGGGGCGCATTCGGACAAGCATTTGTTGTATATGAACTGGGATAACCGCGACTCCCTAATTATCTCCGGTGAAACTTTCTACAACGATTTAAAAGCTAATTATGCAGAACTTGCAAGGTTTGGTGTTCATCCCGACTCGGCAAAGTTCTTTCTTCCTCCTTACGAATGGTACAATTCGACAATCAGCAGCTGGGCGGCAAACATGGGACTGCAGGTTATCAACTTTACACCAGGTGTTGGGACCAATGCTGATTATACAACGCCCGACATGCAAAACTATAAGTCGTCGCAAGCTTTAACGGAGGGGTTGATGCAATTCGAATCGACCTCTCCCGATAAACTGAACGGTGCTATTATCCTGATTCACCTGGGTACCCATCCCGGGAGGACAGATAAATTCTACCATCAACTTGGTTATATCATTGATTCACTCAAGAAAAAAGGATATGTTTTCAGAAAGTTTTAAAATCCGGATGGTTGGGATACCTGTAAACCTCTTTGCAACCAATCCAGAATGGATCGAATCAGCAAATAATTTCACAGAGAAGCCCAAAGAAACCACTGAGAATCTATACGCAGGAATTACTTTGCTGAAAGTTGTTCCAACAGCACGAATGATCCTTACTGCCCTGTTTTTATTATTATCCTTAAATACTTTCTCTCAAAATCATCCCAAACGCGAAATGCGTGCGGTGTGGATTGCCACGGTGGCCAACATCGACTGGCCTTCGTCCGACAGTCTGAGTGTTGATGTGCAGCAACAGGAAATGATAGAGCTGCTCGACCTTGTAAAGGCTTACCACATGAATACGGTAGTATTTCAAATCCGCCCCTGTGCCGATGCATTTTATAACTCCCCTTACGAGCCCTGGTCGCAATGGCTAACCGGTCAGCAAGGTAAAGCGCCCGATCCTTATTACGATCCCCTGGAGTTTGCCATAGCCGAATGTCGTAAACGGGGCATCGATATCCATGTGTGGCTTAACCCATACCGGGCATTGCGCGATACCGCCATCCACACTTCATCTCCCGATCATATCACAAACACCCACCCGGAATGGTTTCTTACCTATGGCAATACAAAATACTTCAACCCCGGATTGCCGGAAACACGCGACTTTGTTGCACGGGTGGTGAGCGATATTGTGCGCCGGTACCAGGTTGATGCCATCCATATGGACGATTATTTCTATCCTTACCGCATCGCCAATAAGGAGTTCCCCGACGATAAAGCTTTTGCTGAATTCCCACGAGGCTATGCTCCCGAGCAGCGCGAAGACTGGCGCCGCGATAATGTGAACCTCATCATCCGACAAATTCACGACAGCATCCACAAAATAAAACCCTGGGTCGAATTTGGAATATCACCATTCGGTGTTTGGCGCAATGCCGACAAAGATCCTACAGGTTCCCGAACACAGGCAGGGCAAACAAACTACGACGACCTGTATGCCGATATCCTGAAATGGCAGAGAGAAGGTTGGATAGATTATGTGGTACCGCAGATTTATTGGCAGATTGGCAAAAAGGTGGCCGATTACGCCATCCTTGCCGACTGGTGGAGCCGTAATGCCTTTGGATGCCCGGTATATGTAGGGCAGGCACCGTACCGTATCGATAAGAAATCTAAAGAAAAGGAATGGCGCAAATCGAATGAAATCATCCGTCAAATTGAACTCAACAGGCAATATCCCAATATTTCGGGTAGCATGTATTTCAGTGCAAAGTTTATGAGAAAAGACCCATTGAATATTCATCGCAAGCTTTTAAAAAAAGCTTACCGGTATCCTGCCTTACACCTGCAAACCCCAAAATAGCTTCTGTGGTAGCAGAAATTCCACATGAAACAAAAATAACAACTAGGAACGATTCGATACAGTTGAACTGGAAAGAAGGGGAGAATACCAAGGGATTTGTGATCTATAAATTTGAGAAGGGGAGTAAAGCCAGTCTGGACAATGCCCGGAATATTTTTCAGACAACTTCCGAAACAGAAATTTCCTTCCCTTTAAATAAAAATACCGATACCGGTAAGTATTATTATATGATTACTTCCCTGAGCTTTACACATGCCGAAAGTATACCCGTTTATTTTCAAATGACAGAAAAATAGTCCTATGAGTACGTTGTTAGCTTTTATTGTAATTGTCGGTTTTTTCGGACTTCTGATGATAGTTTCCTACCTGTCGTCGCGGAAGGTAACTTCCGAAACTTTTTTTTACCGGAAACAGGCGTTCCCCCTGGTATCTGGTTGCTTTCGGAATGATAGGCGCCACCATTTCGGGAGTTACTTTTATATCCGTTCCCGGAGAAGTTGGAAATTCCGGGTGGACTTATCTGCAGTTCCTACTTGGTAATTTCATTGGTTACTGGATTATCGCTTTGGTGCTGATTCCTTTATACTACCGGTTTAATCTGGTTTCCATTTATACTTATCTCGACAAGCGATTTGGGAATAACTCCTACCGAACCGGTTCATTCTTTTTTCTTGTATCGCAAACTATTGGCGCTTCATTTCGCATGTACCTGGTGTCGGGTGTATTGCAGGTAGCTTTTTTCAATGCCATTGGAATTCCTTTTTGGGTTACAGTACTATTTACAATATTCATGATTTGGCTGTATACTTTTAAAGCCGGAATCAAAACTGTGGTATGGACAGATTCCCTGCAAACACTTTTTATCCTGTTATCGCTGGGAATTACTATTGTGATTATTTCGAAAGATTTTAGTTTAGGAATTACTGATCTCACGAAAGTTGTTTTGGACCATCCTCACAGTAATATCTTTGATTGGGACTGGAAATCGGGAACCAATTTTTTCAAACAGTTTTTTGCCGGGATTGGGATTGTGATTGTGATGAACGGATTGGATCAGAATATGATGCAAAAGAGCCTGACCTGCCGTAATAGGAGTGATGCTCAAAAAAACCTTTTCTGGTTTAGCTTTGCTTTTATCATCACCAATATATTATTCCTCAGTTTAGGTGTAATGCTTTATTATTATGCATCGCAAATGGGAATTAAGGTGCCGGAAAAAACCGATGATTTATTCCCGACCTTAGCACTGCATCATTTTGGCGCACTAGCAGGAATTCTGTTTTTACTTGGAATTACTTCAGCAGCTTATTCCAGTGCCGACTCAGCCCTTACTGCTCTAACCACCTCATTCTGCATCGATTTTCTGAAACTAAACCCGGCATCACCACAAAGTAAGCAAAAGCGGTTTATTGTTCATATTGCCTTTTCGTTAGTGATGTTTTTGGTTATCATACTCTTCAGGATTATAAATGACGAAAGTGTTGTTAAATCGGTATTTACCGTTGCCGGATACACTTATGGACCCTTACTGGGTTTATTCTCCTTCGGGATGTTTTCAAAAAGAGCAGTTAACGACAGACTTGTACCCTTAATTGGCATCCTTTCGCCGGTGTTATGTTATGTTATTAACCGGTTTTCGGATGTGTTACTGGGCGGTTACAAATTTGGTTTCGAGCTTCTATTACTCAATGGTGCATTAACCTTTATTGGCTTACTTATAATCTCAAAAAAACAAAACCAATGACCAATACCCAACGTTATCTTTCACTGGATGTGTTTCGGGGAATTACGGTTGCATCCATGATTCTGGTAAACAACCCAGGTAGCTGGGCACATATTTATGCTCCGCTGAAACATTCGGAGTGGCACGGTTGTACACCCACCGACCTTGTTTTTCCCTTCTTTTTATTTATTGTAGGCGTTTCCATGTTTTTTTCCTTTACCAGGTCCAATTCAGCACTAAACCAGCAAACGTTTCTGAGAATCGGGAAAAGAACCCTGTTGATATTTGCTATCGGGTTGTTTCTGAATTCTTTCCCGCAATGGTCGACCGATTATTCCAAATTAAGGATACTTGGTGTGCTTCAGCGGATCGCCCTGGCGTATGGTATCGGTTCGCTTGTGGTATTGTGGTTACCCCGTAAATATCTGATGTTTGCAGCTTCGGCTATTCTTCTTGTTTATTGGGGAATACTCTGGTTTTTTGGAGGAAATGATCCATACAGCCTGCACGGAAATGCTACTATTGGTTTTGACAGTGCAATCCTAGGTGTAAATCACCTTTATAAAGGCTTTGGAATTCCCTTCGATCCGGAAGGATTGCTCAGTACCTTACCAGCCATAGGAACAGTTATTCTTGGATATCTGGCAGGTAGTTTAATTAAAACCACGGAGAAAACTCTGGTCCCACTGAAATTAATGGTTTGGGGTTTGGCGGGCGTTACTCTGGGAGCAATATGGAATATGGTATTGCCAATAAACAAACCATTATGGACCGGTTCTTATGTGTTTTACACCGGAGGTTTAGCCAGTTTTGCGCTAGGTGTGTTAATCTGGGTTATCGACCTGAAAGGGTTTATGAAATGGACACCATTTTTCCTGGTCTTTGGGATGAATCCCCTGTTTATTTTTGCACTCTCGGGTTTATGGGCCAAAATTTTTACCAGAATAATCAGGATAACAGGCAATGATGGAACTGTCACCAACGGTTATTCCTGGTCCTATAACCACCTCTTTCAATCCTGGGCAGGAGATATCAATGGTTCCCTTTTATTTGCCATTACCCACATTGTGTTATTTTGGCTAATAGGATTGATTTTATACAAAAGAAAAATATTTATTAAGGTTTAACCCGTTTATGAAATGATGAGGCAATGGCGTTAAGCCTGAAAATAAATTTTTGTTGAAGTAATTAAATTAATTGAGAAGCTTATGAGACCTTATTTGGCGCTTACTTTCGGGTTGATTATTTTTTCATGGTTAAATATCGGTGCTCAGGATATGGAATCCTCTTTTCTCTTGAGAAAGGCCGAAATAGTCCAAAACTTAACCTTACTTGAAAATCCCGGTTCGTTAATACCACTCCGGAGACTGGATACTTTACAGATCGCTTCTGTTTCCGTGGGGACAGGCACTGTTACTCCTTTCCAGAGAATGCTCGAAAAGTATGCAACCATACGGCATTTTACTTTGAACATGCATGCTACACCTGAACAGCAGGCGCAATTACTCCGTTCCATGTCGGCTTACAACCTGGTAATTTTGGGAATTCACCATCCTCATGCTTCGAACTCAAACCTATTTATGAATCTGAAGGGAAAAGTGGTTACGGTTTTCTTTACACCAATATCAAATACAGTAGTTGTACCCGATATGTTTTCCGGATCGCTTCTGTTTGCCGGCCACAATGATGAATTAACCCAGGAAATGGCCGCTCAGGCTGTGTTTGGTGGATTACCCATTTCAGGCAGGCTTCCTCAGATATTTGGGAAATATGAAACTGGTCAAGGAATTCAAATACCTCATGCTGTGCGTTTAGGTTATACCATCCCCGAAGAAACAGGTATAAATTCAGCTTCTCTTACATTCACCATCGATTCGATAATCAACGACGCCATACGTCAGCAGGCTTTTCCGGGATGTAATATCCTGATAGCAAAGGAGGGGAAAGTGATTTTTCATAAAACTTACGGATATCATACATACGAAAATATCATTCCTGCCAGTCCAAACGATATTTACGATCTGGCTTCAGTTACAAAAGTAACCAGTGCTCTGCCTGCCATCATGAAATTAACCGAGGAGGGTAAAATAGGCCTCGATGACCCATTTTCGGATTACTGGCCCGACTGGCAGAAAAGGTTTCTACATCGTTCAAACAAGGACGATCTGACCTTTAGGGAATTGCTGGCACATCAGGCCGGTCTGGTTCCTTTCATCAAGTTTTATGAAAATACCCAGAAACAAGGCAAGGCACAATCCCGATGGTTCAGGGTGGAAGCTGATGAAAAATATAATCTGATGGTAGCTCCAGGCATGTACCTGCGTAACAACTTCAGGAAA
Organism: Bacteroidales bacterium; assembly: GCA_012031335.1. The sequence goes on from JAAUTT010000119.1 coordinate 6,755, forward strand.
AAAGTATACAAAACCATTCGACTTTCGGAGCTTAAAGACAGGGGGAGATATATTTACAGCGATCTGTTTTTTATTATGGCTCCCGAAGTGATAAGCAGGGTTTCGGGAGATGATTATTTACATTACCTCGATTCCTGTTTTTACCGTCCTCTCGGCGCTGGAACCCTTACCTATCTTCCTGTCCGGAAGTTTTCAACTGACAGGATTGTCCCCACCGAAGCCGATCAATACTTCCGGAAAAGATTGCTGCAGGGTTCGGTTCACGACGAGGCTTCGGCAGTTTTGGGGGGTATCTCGGGTAATGCCGGGCTTTTCGGCTCTGCCAACGACCTAGCCAAGATTTTGCAGATGTATCTTTGGAATGGCACCTATGGAGGGGAACAATATTTAAAAGAGGCAACACTGAAGGAATTCAACAGGGTACAATATCCGCATAATGGTAACCGCAGAGCCCTCGGTTTTGACAAGCCCCTCCCGAATAATAGTACACTTAGCCTCAAAGATTCCTATCCATCGCCCGATGTCAGCACCGAAAGCTTTGGCCATTCAGGTTATACCGGTACTTTTTTCTGGATCGATCCAAAATATCAGCTGGTATATATTATGCTGGCCAACCGGGTTTATCCCAATCGCAGCTATACCAAACTCACCGAGCTAAGTATCCGGACAAAAGTTCAACAGGCGATTTATGATGAAATTCTGAAAAGGTGAAGAAAGGGTTACTAAATTGAGAGGTAGAGGAAACGTTGAATACAAAGCCACAAAATCACTAAAATATGCCCGAGGCAAAATTTTAGTGATTTCGTAACTTCATGTTAAATGTTTTTTACTTGGGGAAACTGACCTGATAAGCCACAACGCCATCCTTGAAAAAGGTGGGGACCAGCAATATGCCTTTTTCTTTTACAAACTCAATATCGGCAGCATTGGTTTGGATGGGTGTGGTGTCGAGCAGAAGCAATGGTTTCTGACCTTCCTTTATTTCGTTTACATGTCCTTGCCAGTCCGATATTATATACGTACCCTTGCCGGTTGCTACTACACCGTCTACACCTCCGGTATTATCTACAAGTGTTTTAATGGATTTGGTGGTTACATCGATACTTACAACCCTGTTGGCTAATCCTGCAATTAGGGTATTTCCCTGAGCAAAAACCCCGTTAATGTTCTGGAGTTCGGCCGATTTTACAAAAATATCCAATTTCCCTTTTTTCAGAGAATAGATAGTTGCGTCACCCATATCCGAAACGTAAACGGTACCACTTTTATCAACAGTTACATCGTTAAGTTTTTTAGCACCTTCAACTTTATACTTATTCAGTACTTCTCCTTTTTTAATATCAATTTCCACAATTTCGTCAATGTCACTAACATAAAGTTTCCCTTTATGTACTCCCATTCCTTTGGGACCTGACAGACCTTTAATCCAGTTAGCTTCAAGAATATCACCTTTCAGGTTCATTTTAGTTATAAAGCCGTTTCCATCTTTCTCCCATGGATTCATGTTAACGTTGGAAACAAACAAGAGGTCATTCTCGTCATCATAAACAAGAGATTCAGGTGTTTTCAGGTCTTTTTTTGTTTCCCAGATGGTGATAAGCCGTTCGTGTTGGAATTTCTCCTGAGCATCAGTATCATAAATCGAGCCTGATATGATAACAGCGCAGGTAAGAAGCAGTTTGTTAATTTTTTTGTTCATGGTTTTCGAATTGATTTGTGAATGTATGTAATAACAATATTAAACAGAAAAATGATCAAATTAATGGTAAGATTATTAGTATATTTTTTTTAAAACAAAAAATAGATACCTTTGCACCCGGTTTTTGCGGATGTGTCGTAATTGGTAGCCGAGCCAGACTTAGGATCTGGTGCCGGAAGGCGTGGGGGTTCGAGTCCCTTCATCCGCACGCTATAACCGCCTTAAACTAACTTCGATTATGATGTTAGTTAAGGCGTTTTTTTTCAAAATAATTCAGTAAATTTATTTTTTAATTATTCAGGAATGAACATTGTTAAAGAACAAAAAGACGATTTAAATGCGGTGTTAAAAGTTCACATATCGAAAAGCGATTATGAACCCAATGTTATAAAAACTTTAACTGATTATAGAAAGAAAGCACGTTTGGATGGTTTTCGTCCAGGTAATGCCACGATGGGTCTTATTCAAAAAATGTATGGTAAGCAGGTAATGCTCGAAGAAGTGAATAAGTTACTCTCCGAAACAGTAACCAAATACCTTACCGACCAAAATATTCATATTCTTGGCGATCCGCTTCCCAGCGAAAAAGAACAAAAAGTAATCGACTGGGAAACAGAAACAGAATTTGAATTTGCCTTTGATCTTGGTCTCTCTCCTGAATTTGATCTTAACCTTTCACAAAAAGATAAACTTCCTTTATACGATATTACCCCTGCCGAAAAAGTAACCGATACATATGTAGACGGTTACCTTCGCAGATACGGTTCGTTTAAAACCTGC
>JAAUTT010000120.1 GCA_012031335.1 Bacteroidales bacterium
GGGGACAGTTGTTCCAACCAACTCATCGCAAAAGGATCCTTTGAAAGCATATAAGCTAGTAATGGAACAAAGTGATCAGCATTATCGCTCCACCGCAGTAAACATGGATAAAACGCTTTTCCCCGATTATGGTGAATTTGCAGTATACTGGACCGGATCGGATCCGGAAGCAGGTTCGTTTGTGCTGCCACACGAAATCCCCTCAGAATTTGGTACCATTACCTCAACCGCATATAGCTCATACAACTGGAAGAACTCCAGTCACCGGGCCATACACTTTAACCATACGCCAAAAAAAATAGCTGTTTTTAAAAGTGCCTGCATAATTGATAACAGCTCAATTTCGTGGGAAGCAGCCTATTTTAAAAATCTTTTCGATAGCTATCTTAGTCCTGACATATACTATTTTGTAGATGAAGTCTATCTTTCGGCTCATTCCTTATCCGATTCTACAGAACTGATCATTTTCCCGGCCATGAATGCTAAAGGAAGCAATTATGGTTTTTATTCGGACAGTATCCTTTTGCGCTGTCCGACATTAAAAGCAAAACTTACAGCTTTTCTTGAAAAAGGAGGATCGATATATACCGAAGGCAATGCTATTACCCTGCTCGAAAAAGCAGGAATACTAACTGCAGGATCAGTGGATTATTCAGCAGCCTATATACCTGATAAAACCGGCATCGTTACTGTAACTGCATCTTCTCATATTATTGGCACTGCAGCCGCCTCCAATGGTGGAAATTTATTTGCATCAGCCCTTCCGTCCATTCAACTTCCTGAGGCTGATATTATTGCTTCCTTAAATACCGATAACAGACCGGTGGTATTTTTACTCGAAGGCGCAGAAGCACTGAATGGAAAAATCATTTGCAATACAGCACTCCCTACCGTAGATGGCATTTCAAAAGCAGGCAATAATTCACGGCAATTGCAATGGTTTCTCAACAGCATGCTTTATGCATTCTCGCATAGCATCGATGTTACACGTTCCGTAACCAACCTTCTGCCTCCTGTGGTTACAACCGGTCGTAATTCTGTTTCGTACGACAGGGCAGACACTTTCGATATTAAAATTGTGGTTCGCAATCTTTCGGATGCTGCAATTAATAATGTTGTAGTGAAAGAACATACCGGCAACTACTTCAAATTTCTCGAAGTTAAAACCGGGAGTGTTGCTTATTCTCAGAATGGTAACATCCTCACTTTTGGAAATCTTTCCCTACCTGCACGCAGCGAAATTATTATTGAATACAGTCTCACTACACCCCAACCCGGAGATGCTATCCACGAATCGGTTGACAAGCTTCTTGAAAAAGGAACACTGATGAAGAGTTCAACGCTTGATGTTTCCTACACCGAAAATGGCAATCTGAATCATTTTACCCGAAATAAAGATTATGCCAATATCATGTTCAGTGCGCGTATTTTTGCCGATACTGACATTAACTGGAAAAATTTCCTGGGTCTCGATTACCAGCCTTTCAAAGTTTTTATGATTATGGAAAACAAAGAAAGAACGACTGCCGAAAAACGTTGTATATACTCAGTATATCCCAAAAGATATCCCTTTTACTGGAGCGATAATTCCATTAATATACCCATCCTTCGCACCCCGGGCGGAAAATTTGTTGATGTTCTGAAAGGCAGTAACAATGAAAATGCCCCGGAATACGACATGGATGGAGATGGTCATCCCGATGCATGGCTCGACACCTCCAGTATATACCCAAAAGGTTATACTATTGAGGAAGAAATGGTTTACTGGGCCAATCCATGGAATCATCTTCGCGGAGAAAACGAGGCCTTTGTTTTTGAAGATATTGACCACGACGGCCTCACTGCAAAAGACATAAACGGTGATGGCATTGTTGATGTGGAGGAACCCGGTGACAAAATCCGCACCTGGAAAATCACCTGGAACATAGGTTCGATGCCTGGCCATCAGTATTACGACCCCTATTGCAGCATGGAAGTATGGGTTGACCCTCCTGATCTGGTTCCCCTGTCTGCTGGTGTTGGAAAAGCACAGGGAAAGCTCACCGAAGATCTTGCGGGTATGTTTATCCCTTACAAATCAGGTTTTAATGAAACTAATCTGGCTGATAGTGCCTGGGCAAACTGGATGGAACATGACACAAACGGAAAAGTAATATACAAAACAGCTCATCTTTCAAAAAATCAATAAATTACGAAGGATTTACCTTTATAGATACCGCAGCAGTCCATTACAAACTGCTCCCTACCGACCGTTGTGCCGGCACAGTTCCGGTACCACATCAGGAGTTTATTGCGGTTTTATCGTTGGGTGGTGAGGAGATTGACATGTACCATCCTGCCCCTTCCCAATCTCTTTACTCAAAAGTAAACTATAAAACCATTTTCAACGAAGACAGGGTTGCACCCGTGCGAACAACCTACACATATTATGCACCTTTGCCAAACCCATTGCAGTTCGAGTATTTGTCGGACAATTTCACAATATACGATACCTTAAATAATCAGATAGATTACCTTCCCCGGAAAGGCAAAGCCAAACTTGTTTACGACATACAACCCTCCACAGAATATACCTATTACTGGATACGCAACGTAGGTCATGATGTGGATTACAACGACCCGTCCGAAGCATCTGAAGGTATTGAATCCCTGGGTGATGGTGTTTTTGGGTATATGATGTACGATATTCCCAAAGGAATGGGTGGTTATAGTATTACTCTCCCTAAAAATGAAGATGGAAGTTTCAATACAGATTCCATTGTAAAAGTGGAAGGAAAGTCCTTCACCAAATGGCTCGATAATCCTAACACTGGTAATAAGGTCGAAATATGGGAAGACCCATTTCAATACAGGGTATATATCCCGCAGTTACTTATACCACCAGCCCTTGACGATGATAACAAGGATGGTATTGACGACTGGAAAGACGATCGTGGCGATCGTTTTCAATCATCGACCGGCTATTTACATGATGCATTTATGCTGCAGAATGGTGAAGCATATCCTAACTCCCCGGCAACGCCTTTTAAAGATGATATCTATGGAATGGTTACTTCGGGCTGGGATGCAGGAGCCGACCAAACCTACGGAGACGACTTTTTTGAGATGCCCGGAAAACTCATATTCAGATCTGTGCCAATTACGAAGGGAAAGGCAGGGAGGGGAACCTTGATATCGGAAAAGGAGCTACAGTGGTAGTTGAAGAAATATTCGGAGGGTCTCCCTGGGTGATATTCTCACATACCTTATCTGCTCAGGCCCGGGGTGTGGATTTAAGTATAAAATCAACCGCTGTGCCTTCGGTAGTAAAATTTGGTACTGACACCGTATATATAAAACACGAAATTACTGATAATGGTGAACCTCATATTTTTGATGCCGATTTCGATCCATATCATGTGTCGCGCGGATATAAGGAAGCAACAGTAACAGCTATTGCCGGAGGAAAAGATCCATGCAGTCTTATTGTTCCCGATATTAATACCTCGGCAATTCTCGATCCGGCCAGGGACAATAAAACTATTACCATATATCCCGATGCAACAAACAGCAGCTATACAGGCGGACCGAAAACTATTTCCGGAACTTTTCTTGAGTTAAAGGTTGAAGTTACCAATGCTACAAATGACAACTGGGTGAACACAACCGTTACACCGGACCTTACAAAACTTGGCGCGTCCGAGCTTGTAATGTCGTATGTTGCCTATCCGCGTCCGTTGGTACCCGACGATAATATTGGAACATTTACAGCAGGATGGCGTTTTAACCAGCCCGAAAACGAAGTGCTGATCAAAATTGGTAACAGTCTGCCCGAAATTCAACCAACCCGTCGTGCTTATTTTATCTTCCTGCTTAAGATAGATCCATCTCTAAAAAAAGGAATTCATACTGTTCCTTTTAGCCTGACTGCCGTTAAAACCAATTACAAAGGAACCTCAGGAGGAAATATCAATTATGAAGTCCCCCCTGTTAACTTCGCAATTACAGAAAAAGATGAAAAAGGAAATGTAAAAGAATTCCAGAAATTCAATATCGATCGTGGCATTTTAAAAACCCTGGATGTAAATCTTAGCTCAAATTACAATGGTTTAGGCCAGGCCTCCTGGTCGGGTAAGGAAGTAGTACCAGCCGACTTTGGTGGCATGAAACCATTACCTGTAACTACCCGCGGAAGTATTGAAACAATTGATCTTTCGAAACTTTCGACCTTCCAAATGCTGACACAGCTAAGATCACAATACTGCAGAAAGGCACTGTTAAACTTACTCAGGCAGCCGATTCGACAAATATAACCACGAGTGAAGAATTGAAATACGGCTATGCTCCTTTTGGCGAATTCACGGTTAAAGACGGACCGGTATATATTTCGCCAATGGGACCAATTATTGTTATAAACAATAAACTTTACAGTGTGAATGGCAAAATGGTACTTGATACGGTTTCGTTTCAGGCAAATGAAGAAATTATTGTAGGTACGTTGCTGAAGGTTAGTAACCTTGGGTCGGATATTTCGCAAAACACCCTGATAACCATTTATCCCGGACCTTTTTACAAAGTAATTACCGACAGTTTGCCAGCCAATTGCACCCGACAGGGAGACAATATCATAGTATCACTTGGCAACCTCATTCCCGGTGAAAGCAAGGAACAGTTGTTGTATTACAAGGTTACGGATACCGATCAATCAGACGATCTGATTCGCGTTATCCGCATGAGCGATGTGGAATATAAAGGTACGGCACTTGCAGGAACTTTCAAATATACCGATCCAAAAGAGGTGAAGCTGTTTGTATATGAATTCCGTTCAAAAAAACTTAGCTTTGAGGCATCGAACACCAATGAAGTTACGGTAACTGCCGAAGCCAAAAACCTGGGAATACCAGCTGCTAATGTCTGGTTCAGGATTTATCCGGTAATCGATGGAGGTATCAGGGAATTTCCGCTGGCCGAAATGAAACTCGACTCCTTTAAAACTGGTGCAACCATAACTCTTACAGGTAATTTCACAATTATTCCCGGTCATAAAACAGAATTTGTAGCAGTAATCGACGATGGAGAAAAAGTATACGAAATCCTCGAAAACAATAATATTAAAACTGTTCTGTTCTCCGGAGCTACAGGTTTTGAAAATATTTCCGAAACAACGCAAAACATGATCTATCCTAATCCTGTTTGGGGAGAAATTACCTTTAAATACAATCTCCCCAATAAAATGGACAAGGTATCAATATCTATTACAGGTACCAAGGGGAATGATGTATGGACCCGTAATGACTGTCCATCGGAAAAAGGAACAAATATTTTTGAGGAAAATATATCAGAACTGCCAGCAGGCACTTATTATTACAGCATTAAGGCCAATGGTAAAAACAACAAAACGCTGAATTATACAGGAAAAATAGTGAAGAAATAATTATGTTGATTTAAATTGCCATAAACGCATTGCGGAAACAGGAATCATCCGGACAAACAGGAGTTCGCTAAGGATTCCGCAATGACGTTTCTATAACTAATTTACACAGAAAATTACTAATGCTGCGAACGTTTGCTTTACTGTTAATTATAAATATCCATCTGGTTATCAATGGTCAGATTAACTTTCTTGTAAAAGACACTTTATGTGTAAACGATTCAGTTACAGTAACAAACCTGTCGGGAGATGCATCCACCTATTACTGGCATTTTTGCTCGGCAAATCTGAGCTATGCACCGCAGGAAGGACCAGGGTTGGGTAATTCAGGTAATTTAAATGGGCCGGCTTTTATTGGCCTGGTTAAAGATGAAAACGAAAACTATTATTCCTTTATAACCAATCACACTGATGGTTCGATAACAAGGCTGTATATCGGTAAAAATCTTTTGAGTACCCCAACAGCAACTAATCTGGGTAATATTTCGGGGATAATCCCATTGCATACCGAAGGCATACAAATAAAATTCAGCAACGGTAACTGGTATGGATTTATCGTTGGCGGTTTGGCAGGAGAATCCCGACTTGTCCGGCTCGATTTTGGCAACAGCCTTTCCAATACACCCATTGCTGTTAATCTGGGAAATATTGGCAACCTGGCTATCCAATTGATCTGTATTTATTCGAAGAAGGTGGAAAATGGACAGGTTTTACGGTAAACAACAGTAGCAGTACCATTACACGATTCGATTTTAACAACGGATTGAATAATCCTCCCACAGGAATTAACCTCGGCAACATAGGTAATCTTAGTCAGCCATCGGGCATTATGCCTGTTAAAGCCGATGGCAACTGGCACTTTTTTATTACCAATTACAACACCCATGCAATAACCCGTCTCGATTTCGGGCCATCACTCTCAAATACACCTCAAAGCGCTCAGTTTAATAACCTATCAGGATTGACCTATCCATTCGACCTGAGCATTATTCGTGATTGCGGAAAACATTTCGGTTTTTTACTCAGCAGGTATGGCAATGCGGTACGCCTTGATTTCCCGGCAGGATTGGACAGTGAACCGGTTGTAACCGGACTGGGAAATATTGGTTCACTTTCCGGAGCACATGGTATATCCGATGTTTACCGCGAAGGCGATACGATTTACATGTATATTGCCAACTCGGCCAACTCAACTATATCGCGAATTTATTACCCCACCTGCAATGCTCCTACCCTCTTTACTTCAACTGAAAGATATCCACCCAAATTTGCTTACAAATTCGAAGGAAATTTTAACATACAGCTTGTAATGGACAAAGGCCTTCCGACAGAAAAAGCTTTTTGCAGGAATGTTGTTGTTTTCCCCGAGCCTCACACTAATTTAGGCAGAGATACTGCATTTTGTGAAGGCCATCAGGTAACCCTCCATCCTGGCAGTGGTTTTGCAAAATACGAATGGCACAATGGCTCGTCCGATTCCACATTTGTGGCCGATACTACAGGAATAGCCTGGGTAGAAGTTACTGACAAATACAAATGTACAAAACGCGATTCAGTGAATATAACCACTTTCCCTAAAACCCTTTTTCTTGGAAATGACACCACGCTGACTCGCGGCGAATCCTTCACGCTTAATGCAGGTGTTAATTACCAAAGCTATAGCTGGTCCAGCGGAGAGAGCACGCAAGAGATCACCAAAAACAAGGAAGGAGAATATGCAGTAAGTGTTGTTGATATGCATAACTGCCCACAAAGTGATGCTATTATTATCCGATATAAAACATTTGTGCCAAATTTTCTTACGCCTAATGGCGATGGCTTTAACGACACATGGGAAATACCCCTTCTTATAAACTACCCGCAAGCCGAAATTAAAATATTCGATCGCTACGGAAAACTCATTACCCGGCGAAAAGGTTCGGACTCAATGTGGGATGGAACCTACAATGGAAAATTGCTTCCAAAGGATAGTTACTGGTATTTTATCGACCTGAAAGACGGATCCGAAATTATTAAAGGCTTTATAACGATAACCTGGTAGTTATGAAAAATTGCCTGTTTATCCTTTTCCTGCTGATTCAGGGAATACATCTCAAGGGACAGGAACAGCCAGTTTCCAGGAAATATCTTCATAATCTCAGCTACATCAACCCTGCATGTGTAGGGCAAAATTACTGTACCGATTTTTTCGTAACCGACCGGCATCAGTGGCTGGGAATTGATCAGGCGCCAGCTACACAGGTATTGGGAGTGGAGCATGCCATCCTGCCCAATCCCTATAAGGCATCCCGGAAATTCGGGCTCTCACTCGAGTTCATATCCGACAATAACGGTGCGGTTAGGCAAACCGGAGGACAGGCAGGATATGCCTTCCACACACGGTTAAACAAAAAGAAAGACATTTTTATGTCGCTGGGGTTGAAATTCTCTATGATGCAGCATTCGATCCAAGCAAATGAAGCAAATGTCACTGACCCTATTCTGGGTGCAGGCGAATCTGCACTGCTAGCCGATGCCTCAACCGGAATTTACTTTTACAGCCCAAAATTTTATGCAGGTTTTTCGATGATGGGACTACTCCCATCCACAAAACAATTTTATGAGAATAAAACAACATCGTTTCTACCCGGTAACTTTTACCTGTTCGCAGGATATTATATAATTCCCAAAACGGTTAATGTAAAGTTCAACCCTTCGTTTGTTATAAAAATGAACCAGAAGTTATACAGGCAGATCGACTTCAATTTGATTGCTGATTTTGGAACCCAGTTTCAGGCAGGGATGTCGTACCGGCAAAACATTGACCGTTTTCCGGGCATGAATACTGAGCTCCAGTTTTTAGCAGGAACAAGGGTGAAAATATTTCATGTAACTTATGTGTTTGGTTTAAATTTGAATTCTACCGGAGGTGGTCACTGGGGATCGCACGAATTGGGATTAAACTATCGGATATGTTATCGCGAAAAGCCACAATGCCCGGCGCTGGAATAAGCATATCCCTGTTTCTTATGACCCATCAAAATAATTTTAATGCAATTTTAATATTTGCTTAAAACCAACAAAATAGGGTGTTTCGAAATCACATTTAAGTGTTTGGATTTATAATAGGGGCATATAAACCATATCTGTTAATTAATTCAACTATTTTTGTCAGTAGCCAATCAGCAACTTTGATTGTTACTTGTGAAATAAATGATGAGGTATGGCAAGGATTCCGCAGCACAAGAGATTATATAATTTAATTAAACACGATATACTTTCGGGTACATATGAGGTAGGTGATTTATTACCAACAGAATATGAATTTGCATCAAGGCATAAGGTTGCCCGGTCTACGGTAAGACAAGCACTTGCTGCCCTTGAAAAAGAAGGACACATTGAAAAGAGGCAAGGCAAAGGCAGTATGGTTGCTGAAGGAGGAAGGAAAATCGGACTTCTCAATATCAGAGGTTTTTCGAGTGTTGTACCTAATCCTTCGAATGATTTTTTGTTAAAGCCCCATGAAATTACCTGGCCGGATGAACTTAAGCCATATCTCACCAAAGAACAAACAGAATCGAACTGCATTTTTATCAAAAGACTAAGAAGAATTGACAATAAGCCAATAGCCCTGGAGCTTACCTATCTTCCAAACATTGGACTTCCGGATTTTGCTCACTCGAATTTATAAACGACTCACTCTTCGAAACACTTGAAAAAGATATCTTATTGAAATTGATTGATAATTATCCAAATTCTCCAAAAAGAGATTCTTACTTAGAGATGTTAGAGAAGGAAACTAAATATGATTTATCTA
>JAAUTT010000121.1 GCA_012031335.1 Bacteroidales bacterium
CGTACAAACCATGGAAATATTTCTTTCACTGTCGAAACACCCAAAAGCCTGGACATAAACGTTCGTGCGTATTTAAATATCCATAAACTTATCCAGCGAATCGGCAACTACAAGGTTTTCTGTTAAATCGTTAATAAAAGCTATATCCCTGTTATTGTATTTAAAGTACGATTTAAAATTTCGGATACTTTCTGAGGTATCCTGCTTTTCGTTAAGGTATACAAAATACAAACTGTTGCTAAAAGATGGATAAAAGCTAATTTCGTTCCAGTAGGACTGCTGGTCCCTGATCTGGAAAGAATAGGCGATTTGGCTGTTGCACAGGCGATATCGTAACCCGACCCTTCCGAAATAGCCTTATTGAGCAGCATGGCATCAACTTTGGCCCATTGGGCGAGGTTTGAAATAAAAGTGGAGCTACTTCCCAGGCCCCATTTTTGAGGATAATTCAATAAGGTTTTTACCTCATATCCATTTCTGTACTTTAAAAAAGAAGGATTAAGTTTTCTAACTTCACCCAAAACCTTCATAAGAAATGAAGCTTCTTTTTGACTTTCCGATTTGAAAACAGACAAATCAGGCAGATTAATTTCTGCCGAAACCAAAGTTCCCCATCGTTATAGGAGTTCCACCTTAAAACAGGATCTTCAACAGGATTAATAAGCATACTCTGACCAAAATGCACAGGTACAGCCAGCGATTTAGCCCCATACATAACGAGGTACTCGCCGGTAATCAAAAGCTTACCGTTCGAATAAAATCTGATGGGGTCATTTTCCATAATACTAATGCGCTGAAAATTCCTTTTTCACGAACTCCGATACTGCTGCGTACGAAACCTGTTTGTTTCGGAAATAAGTCTCCACATGCTTTTTCTGATCTGCATCGAGGTTATAAGGCAATAACATATTCGAAAGATGCATTTTCATATGACCCTGTTGAATACCTTTTGTAACGAGAGCCTTAACAGCCGAAAAATTATTGGCTAATCCGGCGGCAGCAGTAATCATCATTAATTCCTTGGCATTGGGATTTCCAAGGATTTGCATTGCCCTTCGCGCCAGGGGATGCAAAGCTGTGAGCCCGCCAACGGTCCCGATAGCAAGCGGCATTTTTAATGCAAAATGGAAACTGCCATTTTCAATTTTTACTGAAGAAAGGCTTTTATATTTCCCTTTAGAAGATGCAAAAACATGAGCACCGGCTTCAACAGCCCGGAAATCATTTCCGGTTGCAATCACAACAGCATCTATACCATTCATGATCCCCTTATTATGCGTTGCAGCACGGTAAGGATCCATACAGGCAATATCCACGGCTGTTTTAAATTTATTAACGAAAACATTTGCATCCGTTTCACCATCTGCTTTATCCAGTTGTTCAACAGGGCAGGTTACAAAACATTCGACCAGACAATCGGGAATATGGTTGGAAAGTATTGACATAACAATTTCCAGATCAGCCTCATGGTTGGGATATTTTTCTTTTATCCAAAGTTTTAAGGAGGTAGCCATGGCCTCCAGAACTGTATTGATAAAATTAGCACCCATGGAATCGACCGTTTCAAAATCTACGGCTAACCTGAAATAATGGTCCATCTCCCGGGTAAAATCTTCGAGTTGGATACCTGAAATTCCGCCACCTCTCGCGCGCATTTTTTCGGTAAATGGTTTGGTATCGGAGATGAGTTTCTCTCTGATTTTAGGAAAAGAATCGGTTAACAGCTCTTTATTCCCTGTCCAAAGAAAATGTACATGACCTTTTTTAGGGTGGAAATAACCTGAGCATGAAACCCACCCCGTACAGACCAAAACTTAGCTGCGGCCGAAGCTGCGGCCACAACAGAACTTTCCTCCACAACCATTGGAATATGATAAATCTTATCATTAACTACAAAGTTGGGAGCATACACCGAAGGGAAGAAAAAAATTGGTAAGCGTATTCTCGCTAAAAGATTCGAAAACATCTTGTTTTATGGGATGAAAATAGGATGTGAGTTCATTTTCAAGACCAGGATCCTGAATCAGCCCGGCTATCAATCGAATCTTTTCATCTCTGGAAAGACGCGAAAATCCATTTACGATTTCTCTTTCCATTATTTTCTTATTTGCAGATAGGCATAGGCCATTTCAAGGCCTTTAATCTGGTTTTTTTATGAACTGCTGAAGCTGCGAATAATCGGCCTGTGCATATTTTAAGAAAGCAGAAGCCTGACCATAGACTGCTGTCAACTTCGATTTATGAATATAATAGTAACCATCGAGAAAGCTTTTAATTCCACCAGATACGATAATCTCTTTGCAAAGCAGGTTATTTGAATTTTCAACAAGGGAATTTACTGCATTAACCATATCTTCGGCAACTACACCAACCTGGGTTAAAGGAGACAATAACGAGGTTATATCAGGATCGGGATTACGCAACATTTCCATGCGGGCAAAATTTGTTCCGCCAAAGAAGCAAATTCAATGGCAGCCAGGGGAAGTTTCATTAATTCATGGAGACTTTTCGGCCCCATGCCCTGCCCCACCTCCTTTACGATAACAGGGAATTGGGATTTTTCAAGGAACTTTTGAATGGTATACAAAGGAGGGTAATTCAAACGATCCCCTTCGGGCTGAAACCATTCCTGCAATGGGTTGATATGGATAATCAAACCGTCGGCACGGAGTTTCTTTACAAGATCGTTTGCCAGCTGGGTTTTCCCGGCAACAACAAGCTCTTCCATCTGGCAAATTCCCAGATTAGCGTAAAGAGGAAGCTCGTCGCCAATAATTTCCCTCATATCAAAATCGGCAAAATGGGTATTATCGCGAAGAATAATCCGACAGGAACCCAGACCCATACCAAAACCAAATTCCCGGCAAGCTTTGGCAAGATTAGAATTTATTTTACCGGCAAGCTGTGTACCCCCTGTCATACTCGAGACCCATAAGGGTACCCTGAATGTTTTCCCGAGGAAAGACATGGGTGTAAGTTCTGTAGGATGAGCACTTAGTAAAGGCTCATACCAGAATCGTTGATCAATTTCATCTTTAAGCGTTTGGGATTCCAAAGCCAGGTTTATGTGATCCTTTTTGCGGTCTTCCATAATATGGAATTAAAGACCAATATGACGGGATATTACAATCCGCAGTATTTCGGAGGTACCTTCACCGATTTGTAATAGTCGTTGGTCGCGGTAAAAACGTTCGATATCATATTCTCTCATTAAGCCATAAGCGCCATGAACCTGAAGCGCTTCGTCGGCAACCTCGCGTGCAATTTCGGAACAATATAATTTGGACATGGCAGCTTCTTTGGCAAATGGGTGACCATTATCCTTTAGCCAGCAAGCATGGTAAAGGGTATTTTTGGCGAGTTCAATTTTGGTAGCCATGTCGGCAAGTTTAAAGGCTATTGCCTGAAACTTGGATATTTTCTTCCCGAATTGTTCTCGTGTTTGAGCATACTTGCAGGCCAGTTCAAAAGCGCCTCTGGCTAAACCCAGGCCCATAGCAGCAATGGTTAACCGACCCGAGTCGAGGGTTTCCAGCATAATTTTGGAACCATTCCCTTTACCACCCAGGAGATTATCTTTTGGAACACGCACATTATCGAAATAGAGACGAGCAGTATCAATGGCTCTCCACATCATTTTGCCACGAATCTTTTCGGCTCTGTAACCGGGAGTATTGCGGTCGACAATTATCGTTGAAAGTTCTTTTTTTCCATCTTCTTCGTCCGTAATAACCTGAATAGTGACTCCGGCAGAAATTTCGGTAGAAGCATTGGATATAAACATTTTGGATCCGTTTATAACCCATTCGTCACCATCGGCAACTGCTTTCGATTTGGTTCCGCGGGAGTCGGATCCTGCGGTGAGTTCGGTAAGGCCAAATGCCCATAAGGCATCGCCTGTACAAAGGTTTGGAAGGTATTTTAGCTTTTGTTGCTCGGTGCCATAATTATAAATAGGACCTATACCCAAAGAATTATGCGAAGCAAGTATGGCAGCCTGGGAGCTGTCGATCCTGGCGAGCTCTTCGATAGCAATAATAAAAGAAAGATAATCAAGTCCGAGTCCTCCATATTTCGGATCAATAGTTAACCCGAATAATCCCAGCTCGCCCATTCGTTTCGATAACTTTACCGAGAATTGCTCCTTTTCGTCCAGTTCCCTCGCCAGAGGTTTAACTTCGTTTTCCGCAAACTCTCGCACCTTTTGCCTCAGCTTCTCATGCGATCCATTGGTGTAGATGTCCATTTGAATTCAATTGTTTTATGGTAAATATATAATCTTTCTACTAATTGAGCATCGACAATTTAATCAGTAGCTCTTTTCCTATAACCTGGTCGCCACTCGAAACCATTACATCCGAAACTACAGCTTCGGCCGGAGATACAATATTGTTTTCCATCTTCATCGATTCTATAATTAACAGTAATTCCCCTTTTTTTACCTTGTCACCTTTTTTCACATTCAGTTTAATAACTTTCCCATTCAATGGCGAAAATACATGGGAACCATTGTTTTGAGCGGCTGACTGCTTTTTACCTGAAAAAATATTCAGATCAGGTATATCAGTTCGCTGAACAAAAATGTGGCTCCTACAGCAGAAATGAAGTATTTTTCACTATTACCTCCGAAACTGTAAAGGAACATTTTTCGCCATTTAAAAGAAACATAAATACAGACGCTTGGTTTTCAATACCTGAAATTAAATATTCCTTGTTATCAAGTGAAAAGATAATTTTTCCCTTACTGGGAATCTGGTATTGAATTTCAAATGGAACATCTCCGATATTATATACTCTTTTCCCGGGAAACCTCAACGCCCCCAAAGACTTCCACACATCCGTGTTTTGCCAGGCTTTATAAAATGAGGGTATTAAAGATGCAGCCAGGAGATATTCCGTTTTTATTTTTTTCTAAAACTAAGATTTAGATTCTTAAGCAATTCAGCCTTGTTCTCGCAATAACGGGTAGATATTTGGTTACTACTAAAATCTTCCTCTTCAAAAATCCAATACAGATATTCGAGATTGGTTTTAATTCCATGAATTGCACATTCACCAAGGTATTTCCTCATTTTAACAATGGCATCTTTTCGGTTACCGGAATGAACAGTAATTTTTGCTATCATAGGATCGAAACTGGAAGAGACCCTGGCAGCTCCGGTAAATGCCGAATCAAGTCTTACACCGGGTGAATCAGGTAAATGATTTAGAATCATCTCGCCTGCTGAAGGTAAAAACCCCGAAAAAGGATCTTCGGCATAAATACGGACTTCCATAGCATGACCATTCATAAAAATATTATCCTGTCGAACACTTAACGGAAGCCCCATGGCAACCCGTATTTGTTCCAGCACAATATCAATACCGGTGATTGCTTCGGTTACAGGATGTTCCACCTGAATCCGGGTATTCATTTCAAGAAAATAAAAATTTAATTCCCTGTCGAATAAAAATTCAATAGTACCCGCGCTGGTGTAATGCATTGATTTGGCAATATTAACTGCCGTATCTAAAAGTTTTTTTCTTATTTCGGGAGTTAGCGTAGGCGATGGCGCCTCTTCTATTATTTTCTGATGCCGCCGCTGAACAGAGCACTCCCTTTCGAAAAGATGCACAATATTACCCGACGAATCCCCTAATATCTGAACTTCTATGTGACGTGCATCTTCAATGTATTGTTCCACATAAAGATCGGCATTACCAAAATATGACCCTGCTTCGCGACCAGCTGCTTCCAGGGCTGCCGGTAATTCTTCCCTGGTATGAATAATTCTCATACCCTTCCCTCCTCCACCGGCAACGGCTTTAATCATAAGTGGAAACTTAAGCAGTGAGGATTGTTCGAGAATTTCCTCTGCACTATTACCGGTGATTGAAAGAGGCAACGGAACTCCCAATTGGCGGACATAACTGCGGGCTTCATTTTTATTGCCCATGAGCTGAATTGCTTCAGGTTTGGGACCAATAAATATAATACCTGCATCGTGGCAAGCTTTTGCAAACAGGGCATTTTCCGAAAGAAATCCGTAACCGGGATGAATGGCGTCGCAGTGATTTTCTTTAGCAATATTGATAATGCGGGAAATATTGAGATACGTTTCGGATAAACTACCCGTTCCTAAAGAAAAAGATTGATCGGCTTCCTTTACGAACAAGGCATCTTTTTCCTCGTCGGTGTAAATAGCAAAAGTTAGAATTCCCATTTTACGGGCGGTACGGATAACTCTTCGTGCTATCTCACCTCTGTTGGCTACCAATATATTCCTGATTATCTGCATTCGGCTTAATTATTTGACCACCATTTATTGTCATTCAAAACAAGAGTTTACTTTTTTAGTTCAAGGGGTAATGATTTTTTTCGAAACTATCAAACCACCCAGGTTTAAGTTTATTGAAATAAGCATTCATCCCTTCCTGGCCATCATCCGAAATTCGTGCTCGTGCAATTACTTCGGAGGTATAGTTTATGAGATTGTCAGAATCGTTCAGTTCTCCAATCTTTTGAAGAAGTAATTTTGTACTTTGAATAGCCTCCGGACTATTCTTTAAAAATTTCCGGATTATTTCCAACAGTTTTGCTTCAGCTAAAGATTCCTCTACAACATAATGAACAAGGCCCAATCGTTCGGCTTCAGAAGCATTAAATTCTTCGGCCATCAGCATCAAACGGCGGGCATTTGAATTGCCCATTTTTTTCACAATATAGGGCGAAATTACGGCAGGTACCAGTCCCAGCGATACCTCGCTAAACTTAAAACGTGTATTGTTGGCCGAAATAACTATATCAGAAGCTGCTACAATTCCGTTTGCTCCACCCATAACCGACCCATGTACCAACGACACAACCACTTTTGGACTAATGTTGATAGCATCAAGGCAACGGGCTAAAGTTTTGCTTTCCAGAAAATTCTGATCAAAATTGTATTTCGACACCTCTTTCATCCAGTTTAAATCGACTCCCGAACAAAATGAGCTTCCTCTGCCACGGATCACAACTATCCTTACTTGTTTTTCACAAGCTATTTCACCAAAAAAGTAAAAGACTCGTGGATCATCTCGCCGTTAAAAGCATTATGTACTTTGGGACGATTGAGCCAAACAGTGGCAACATTGTTTTAATTTCAGTTTGAATAGTATTATATGTAATCATAATATTAATCTTTAGTTTGTCACATACGGAAAACTCCGAATGATGGCTTTTCGAACTTCCTGTTAAGGGATGCTTCGATACACATGGCCAGAACATTTCTGGTATCAGCAGGATCTATAATCCCGTCATCCCATAAACGGGATGAACTGTAGTAAGGACTTCCTTCGTTCTCATACTTTTTAAGTATTTCGGCTCTCATAGCTTCAATTTCTTTAGGATCAGGCAATTTTCCGGATCCTTTCAGCTGATCCTGTTTTACATTAACCAAAACGTTAGCAGCCTGTTCACCCCCCATAACCGAAATACGGGCATTAGGCCACATAAAAAGAAAATTCGGATCGTAAGCCCTTCCTGCCATGGCGTAATTTCCGGCTCCGAACGACCCTCCCCAGATAATTGTAAATTTGGGAACCGAGGCATTGGCAACCGCATGAACAAACTTAGCCCCATCTCTGGCTATTCCAGCTCTTTCGTATTGTTTACCTACAATAAAGCCAGTAATATTCTGAAGAAAAACAATAGGAACTTTACGGAAGCTGCATAATTCGACAAAATGAGCCCCTTTAAGGGACGACTCAGGGAAGAGCACGCCATGATTGGCAATAATACCAACCATGTAACCGTGGATGCGGGCAAATCCCGTTACCAAGGTAGGAGCGTATTTTTCCTTAAACTCATGAAACTCACTGGCGTCGGCAATGCGGGCTATTATTTCCCTGGGATCTACCGATTTCCTGAGATCAAGCGGTGCAATACCATACAATTCTTCAGAAGCATATTTCGGCTCAACAGCAGGAACTCTATCCATGTTTTGCTTTTCCGGTACCGGAAGTGTCTCAAAATATTCCGGCATATCTGAATAGCATGCAGGTCGTTTTCGGCCAGATGATCCGAAACCCCTGAAATGGAAGTATGCACTTCGGCCCCACCAAGTTCTTCGGCGGTAACAACCTCGCCGGTAGCAGCCTTGACAAGCGGAGGGCCGCCAATAAATATAGTTCCCTGATTGCGAACAATAATGGTTTCGTCGCTCATCGCAGGGATATATGCTCCACCGGCAGTACAGGAACCCATAACGATCGAAATCTGGGGAATTCCTTCGGCCGACATTCGTGCCTGGTTATAAAAAATGCGACCAAAATCGAACCTGTCGGGAAATACTTTAGCCTGTTCCGGAAGGAATACGCCGCCCGAATCGACCATATAAACACAGGGTAAATTATTTTGAAATGCTATCTCCTGCGCTCTGATATGCTTTTTAATTGTTTCGTGGATGTATGTTCCTCCTTTAACAGTGGCATCGTTCGAAATTATTACCGTTTCCCGGCCATGAATTACTCCAATCCCGGTTATGATACCAGCCGCCGGAAACTGGTCATGATACTGTCCATTGGCAGCAAGTGCGGATAATTCAAGAAAAGGAGTTCCTTCGTCTATCAATAATTCAATTCGTTCCCGGGCCAATAATTTATTCCTTTTCTTATGCCTTTCAACAGCCACCTCGCCACCTCCGCCATGCACCATCAAAAGCTTTTGCTTTAATGCATTCAGCATATCCTGATATGCTGAACGAGCAGACAGAAAATCGGATGAATTGCTATTTATTTGGCTTTCAATGGAATTCACTTTATATATTTAATTATGTTTCACAATTTATACTCATTCATTTAACAAAATCTTTTTTAAAAAGTTTCCTTGAAAATGAATATTTTAAAGTTTGAAAATTTTTCGCAGAGCTCACCTAAATTTGAGAGTAGGTAAAATGTCTGGTACAATAAGAAGTTAGTTGGCTGTTGGCCTACTCTTTTCTAAATAAAACATTAGAACCAGCATTGATAATAGTAAAAGAGAGTATTAAAGCTTATGAAAGGTATTCAGTGAATTAGCATTATCAGACCAATATTTTTTTCATTTAATTCCAATTAAGATTAATGATTTTGATTGCTTTAATCAAATGATCCTGATTATGAATTCTGAAAACATGATTGTCTTTCAAATCCCCTTAACTTTATGGCTATAATTGGATAAGCATTAATAAGACATTTTCTTGATG
>JAAUTT010000122.1 GCA_012031335.1 Bacteroidales bacterium
GACCAGGAATCGCCCGGAGGCAATAGCCGATATAATTGCCGAAACCATGGGACTTCAGGTTCAAAACGAGGGCAATAAATTTATTTTGTTGGGTAACGAATGTTTAAGTCAACCCTGAAAATCCTTATGAAGCTCTTTAGTTCTGTTATATTTTTATTTTCCCTGTTCAATACCTACGCACAGCATGGAGATGTGCCTCTGCTGGAAAGAGGAATTACACTTCAAACAGAAAATATTCCCATAGAAGATTTATTGAGAAACATTTCGGCACAGGCCGATTTTGTATTTTCTTATAATCCCGAGGTGATAAGTCATATCCATCCATTAAGTCTGAATGTTTCAAATAAGCCTGTTCGGCTGGTACTGAATCAGATTTTTAAGGACGGAAAAGTAGAATACAAAGTAAAAGGTAAATATGTTATTCTTAAAAGAAGCGGAGCCGTTGATTCCAACAAGGATAACCGCTTATTCGAAGGTTATGTTTACGATTCGCGTACCGGTAAAAAACTTACCCAGGCCAGCGTGTACGATAAAACCTTATTAGCTTCCGCAATCACCGATAAGTATGGTTATTTCTCCATGGAATTACCTGCCAATACGCCTATAAATTCGCTGCAGATCAGTAAGATTGGTTATGCCGATACACTTGTAATTTCGCCCGACAGTGTTTTGAAAAACAGAAGCCTGGAAATCCAACTTGTTCAGGAGGATACAATACGAAAGATTCCTAATTTTGATTTCCTTAAATTTAAACCAGGATGGCTGGTGCCCGAAAAGCTGAAAATAAATGCAGAGAATATTACAGAACCTGTTTTCAAATCTTTTCAGATTTCGCTGATTCCTTACCTGAGTACCAACAAACTTCTTGGAGGTGTTGCTATAAACGATTTTTCCATAAATGCTACAGTAGGCTATGTTCAGGGGGTTCGAATATTCGAGGCTGGTGGAATGCTCAATTATGTGAGAAATGATGTGAGTTATTTCCAGGCTGCCGGAGTGGGTAATTTTGTTGGAGGAAATGTTACAGGCTTTCAGGCTGCGGGTGTTTTTAATTTTGCACAGGATGTTCTGGGCTTTCAGGCTGCGGGCGTTTTTAACCAGATAAACTCGATTAAAGGCACTCAATTCGCAGGTGTTTATAACCTGGTGAAAGAGGATGCCAATGTTCAGTTTGCCGGAATTTTTAATAAAAGTGAAAATAGTGCAATACAAACTGCCGGGTTGTTTAATAAATCAGCATCCTCTCCGGTGCAGATTGCCGGTTTGTTTAAACCTTACCCAAAATACCGGTTTTCAGATATCAGGTTTCCTAAATAATGCCGATACGCTTCGGGGTGGACAAATTGCTGGGTTTCTCAATAACAGCCGGAAGAAAAGCTCTCTTCAGATTGCTGGTGCCATAAATCGCACCAAAGAGCAAGCATCCGTTCAGGTTTCCGGATTGATGAACACAGCAGGTCATCTCAAAGGCATTCAACTTGGTTTGCTAAACTTTGCCGATTCTTCATCGGGTGTGTCTTTGGGTTTATTCTCTTTCATAAAAAAGGGGTATCATAAACTCGAAATCTCGGCCGATGAGATATTCCCTGCCAATATCGCTTTCCGTACCGGAACAAAACAGTTTCATACTTTTTTTACAGCAGGCGCTTCGGGCTTTACAGCAGGTGCTTCTACTTTTAATGCCAATAAAATGTTATGGAATGTTGGTTATGGAATAGGTACCTCAATTGGTAATCAGAATAAATTGTTATTCGATATCGATTTTTCGAGTCAGGAGGTTATGTACCGCAATAATATAAACGGAGCTTATCACTGGTACAGATTTTATATGGGGTTCGACCGTAAAATTATGAAGAAATGAGCATTGCATTGGGTGTCAGCTATAATGCTTTGTTGTCCGATTCCTTTCAGCCCGACTATCAGGAGATAAATACCCGAATGCCGCCTTATTCATTAACCAATACCTATTATGCCAACGGTCATAACCTTAAAACCTGGATAGGTGTTAAAGGGGCATTAAGGTTCTTCTGAGATGACTTTCCGGTAATTCATTTATAATGCTTAACAGGCTAATTTTGTCTTTAGACATGGAACCTTGAAAGTTTTGGATTTTTTGCATAGGCTCTATGAAAAATTATACTAATAATTCCAAATCCTAAATCTGAGGTAGAATAGTTTAAAAACATTATTCGGTTTGCCAGTAAATTAACATTCATAAAAAGGGGTTGGTGCTATGGCCCTTTATTTCAATAAGCTTTAGGGTACATAATGAGCTAATTATAATGGTTAATTAGAAAAAGCAATAAGAAGAAATAAAAAATAAAGCTGATTTTAATTTTATCAGAATTTAATTATTTCGAAACATTTCCTAAACGTTTCGAAAAGAAAAAAGTCCTTATAATTGCTTTTCATTTTTACTTTAAAACAACATTTTGAAGGAGACTATTAAAAATAGGGAACTTTTTAAAAAGTTTGCAGAAAAGGATGAATATACTTTTGAACAAGCCTATCGCTTATATTTTCCAAGGCTATTTACTTACTCCATGAAGATAGTAGGCGATAAAAATATGGCAAAAGATGTTGTTCAGGATGTTTTTATTAAGCTTTGGGAGAACCCAAAGGTACTCGACACCGATAATCCTGAGGCATTTATTTTTACAACAGTAAGAAATGCCAGCCTAAATTTTGTCCGTCACCTTAAGGTAATCGATAATTTAAAAATCAAAGTCCAGGAAAAATACGAAGGAGATGAGTTATACTATATCGACTTCATAGGAAGTGAGCCAACTGAACTTATTGATAAAGAACTACAAACAGGGTTTGAGAAGGTGTTAAATTCACTGCCTCGGAAATGCAGGGAGGTTTTTTCGCTTAGCAGGAAAGAGGGCTTAAAGAATCGTGAAATAGCAGAAAAACTCAATATCAGCACAAAAAATGTGGAGAAGCACATTTCAAGAGCTCTCTCCATCTATCGAACAAACTTTGCCAATCTAATTCCTTTTTAATTCGCCAGACTTTAAAGAATTTATCTCTAAAGGATTTTCAGGTTAAAATTAGAAAAAAACATTTTTTTCATTTTTTAAGGTAGGGTAAAACTGGTTGGCGCGTGTTAGCATTCTGTACACAAAAATGTAAGAGTGGATCAGGCTGAACAGATAAAACGTATCAGGGCTTTCTTTAACGGACAACTTACTTCTCTGGAAGAACAGGAACTCTCAGATTGGATTAAAGCCGATGAAAAAAATCGTTCGATATTCGAAACAGAAAAGAGAAACCTTAGTTTTGAAGATATCAGTCACGAGATGCTTGAAAACTCGTTGGCCGAACTTAAAATGAAAATTGACCTTAAACTCAATTTAAGCCTAAGAAAATTTTGTTTTAAATTAACCCGAATAGCTGCAATTTTTGTTCTGATTATTGGTTTGGGGTTTCTTTTTTCTTTGGTAATCAATAATCACCATAAACCTAAGCAAGAAATAACCTGGTTCGAAACAAACACGAAGCGAGGTGAAAAATCTAAAATTAACCTTCCGGACGGATCAAAGGTATGGCTAAATGGCGAAACAACCATTCGTTATCCCAATGATTTTACTGAAGGAAACCGCACTGTCAAACTATCCGGAGAGGCTTACTTTGAAGTTGCCAGGGACGAGAATAATCCCTTTGTGATTAACTCAGGAGATATAACAACCACTGTATTGGGAACAAGTTTTAATCTTTCGGAATCAAATGGGAATGTTACAGTTACCGTAGCTTCCGGTAAGGTTATGGTAACAAACGAAAGAAACGGACAGAAGGAAATCCTTGTGAAAAACGACCAGTTATCCTTTAATTCCGAAACAGGTGAGTTAAATAGAGCAACTACAGACAGTGAGTTACTTACAGGATGGAGCAATGGTGTCCTGCATTTTAACAACATAACAATAGCTCAGGCATTGGAGAGAATCGAAAAATGGTATAATGTAACAATTAACTGCGATTCAGAAAGTATTAAAAAAAGAACAATTCAGGGTAGATATCAAAACAAGTCATTGGATTATATTCTCGAAGACATGGAATTTATGCTGGGTATAAAATACCATTATGTTAATGATAATACTATTGTAATAAAATAAAATTAGGAGTAATAACCTAAAATTGATTTGCCTATGATGAAGTGAACAAAAAAGAATATTAAAAACAAAACCGGAATTGTTGACGCAATCCCGGTTCCAGTAAAAATTAAAAAATTTATCAATCCTTAAACAAAACGAAATTATGAATTTACTACAACTTTTCAAACAAAAGGTTAGGTATTTCAAAAATAAAAACATACCTAAGCCTTTTTATTTTATTGTTGCATACCAGCTTATTGGTTCTTTATATGCTCAAAATGCAGAAGAACCAATGGTTTCTTTAAAACTGAAGGATGTAACCCTGGATCAGGCCTTTAAAGATCTGGGAACATCAACAGGTTATAATTTTAAATACTCCGATGAGATAGTTAACGATAATCGCAAGTATACTTTTAATTTTTCGAACAAATCTTTATCTGCTGCTTTAGCTGAAATTGCAACAGAAGCAGGATTGGAATATAAAATCGACAGTAAAAATGTTTCAGTAAAAAAGCTTCCGAAGAAGAAGGTTAGCGGGAGATTGACGGATTCCAGAACAGGCGAACCGCTTATCGGGGCTACAATTACTGTAAAAGGTACTACACAAGGAACTGTAACAGATGCTGACGGGAATTACAGTATTGATGTCTATCCTAACGAGTCGCTCAATTTTTCGTACATCGGTTATGAAAACTGTTGAAGCAGAAGTAAACGGAAAATCTTACGTGAATTATGCTTTAGAGGCTTCATCAACAGGCTTGGATGAAGTAGTCGTTATTGGCTATGGGTCCTTAAAGAAAAGTGATTTGACAGGAGCTATGACTTCTGTAAAAAGAGATCAGTTCAACAAAGGGGTTGTTTCGTCTCCCGAACAACTTCTTCAGGGAAAAGTATCTGGCGTAAACATTACTTCTTCCAGCGGAGCTCCCGGCAGTGGACAAAGAATTATTATCCGCGGTCAGGGAACCATACGACAAGGTTCAGGTCCTCTGTTTGTAATTGATGGATTTCCCATTGGGCTTGCCGGAACCGGCTCTGCTTCGAGTCCTCTGAATTTTATCAATGTTGAGGATATCGAGTCGATTGATGTTTTAAAAGATGCTTCGGCTACAGCAATTTACGGTTCACGTGGAGCAAATGGGGTTATCCTTGTAAACACAAAAAAAGGAAAAGCCGATTCAAGGATAAGCATCTCTTCAAATGTTGGAATATCTACAATTGCAAAAAAATTACCGGTATTCAGTGCGGATGAATTTCGCAAAAGGTGGTTGAAATAGGCGGTATTTTGGAAGATAGAGGTGGAAATACCGACTGGCAGGATGAATTAACACAAACAGCAATTACACAAGATCAAAATCTTGTTTTCTCGGGAGGTAATGACAGATTGACTTATCGCGCTTCTCTCGGGTATCTCGAACAGGAAGGTATAGTAATGAATACCGGCATTAAAAGATACAGTGGAAGGGTAAATGCTACCCAAAAGCTTTTGGAAGGAAGGTTGAATATCGATTTTAACCTGTATTCGACCATCGAAACTGGCGAAAATGCCCAAATGGGAACTGTGGTTTCTAACATGCTTAGTTTTAACCCCACTTACCCCGCTTACGATTCAAATGGCGAAGCTACCAAATACCAGGATTTGATAAATCCAATTACCCAGTCGGACCTGTTTAAAACTTTTGATGAAAGTCGCAAAATGATCGTAAACATAGCTCCTTCGTTTGAAATAATTGATGGGCTGGTTTACAAACTAAATCTGGGTTACGAAAATAGCTCAAGTGAATCGGATGAGCAGGAAATGCCAAGTACAGATCCTTTTGTGGAAGGACACCTGCAACAAAGCTCTTTGAATGGAAAAAACACGCTTATCGAAAACTATTTAACCTACATGGTTGGTTCTGATAATAACAATTTAACCATATTGGCCGGTCATTCTTACCAGAGAACAAAAAATGTATGGAGTAGCTGGGGTATAGATAAATTTGAAGCCAATGGAATTGAACCACGTTTCAATCCGGGTTTGGGACAGAGACTTGATTTGGTTGAAAACAGACCTTCGGGTTGGTCTACAATTAACGAACTACAGTCTTATTTCGGTAGGGTTACATATAACTACAAAAGTAAATATATGTTAACCGGTACTATAAGGGTTGATGGTTCGTCTAAATTCGGAGAAAACAACAAATATGGCACATTCCCGTCATTTGCGGCAGGCTGGAGAATTTCGGAAGAAAGTTTTATGAGCAACTCGCCATTTACTAATTTGAAACTTCGTGCTGGTTGGGGACAAACAGGAAACCAGGAAATTCCTGCTAAAATTACACAAGCATCTTACCAATCGTCTAACAGCGGCTCCTTTACCTATCCGTTAAGTGAAACAGGTGCTTACCCGGTTGGAACTGTATATACGCGTTTAGCAAATCCCGACATTCAATGGGAAGTATCCACACAGACCAACATAGGGCTCGATTTTGGATTTTTAGATGGGGCTCTTTCAGGTACAGTTGATTATTTTTACAAAGTTTCTGATAATATTTTGGTTGAAGTTGCTTCATTTGATCCTGTTTCTCCTGCTCCTACCTATTGGACTAATGTTAATGGCATGAACATCACAAACAAAGGATTAGAATTAGCACTTGAATATCAGTACAGAAATGAAAATGGTTTTTCATTTAGTGCTGGTGCAAATGCTACCTTTATCGATAATGTGGTTGAAGACTCTCCTTTTACTGTTTTAACAACAGGATCAGCATCCGGTTCAGGTCAAACTGGAGCTACTATTAATGGAATGATCAATGGGTATCCCGTGAGTTCTTTTTATATGCAAAAATTTACAGGAATCGGGGAAAATGGTCTCTCAACTTATGAGCCTGCAGCCGTGCAGGGCGGTGATAACCGTTATGTGGTTGGAACTGCATTACCTGATATGATGTATAACTTTTATGCCAATGTGAGTTATAAAAGATTTGATTTGAGCCTTAATTTCAATGGTGTTTCGGGCAATAAGATTTATAACCATACAGCTATGAATAAGTTTTATAAAGGTAAGCTGGCAACTTCAAACAATGTTGTTCCTGCAGCCATTGAGTACCCAAACGAAGCGATTACGAATGCCGCATTGGTCTCAACACGCTTTTTGGAAGATGGTTCTTTTCTTCGGTTGAATAATATGACTTTAGGGTATAATTTCAATCCCAATGCAATAGGTATGGGGAAATGGATAAAAGAATTGCGGGTAGCTTTTACCGGACAGAATTTGTTTGTAATTACGGATTATAGCGGATTTGATCCTGAGGTAAACCAGGATAAATCATCAGACGGAATACAGTCATTTGGAATAGATGATAATGCATATCCCAAAGCCAGAACATTTATGGTAGGCTTAAATGTAACATTTTAATTAAAGATGAAAAGTACATGTTCCTAAAAGATCATTATTAAAAGTAATCTTTTAGATAGTGTAAATCATGGATTTTCCCTCTGACCATAAACATTAAAATTTTGAACAATGAAAAATCAAATGAGAATTAAAATATTATTTGCCATATTAACATTAGCCACAATATGGAATTGCACTGACCTGGAAGAGCAAGTGCTGGACGAATCCCTTACAGGAACCGTTTCGGAAGATGAAGTTGTTACAAGTGTGGTTGCACCTGTTTATTCAAACCTCTCGACACTTTTTCTGCATACCCATTTGTTTTGCCTTCAGATAATTTCTTCTGACGAGGGTATCTTGCCTGCCCGTGGTGGAAAAGACTGGTACGACGGAGGAGTGTTTTATCAATTGCATAAACATGAATGCCTGCCAACCAATGCGAAAATAAAAGATACCTGGAACGATCTTACCTTAATGCTTTCAAGATCTGTGAGCGCAATATCAACATTAACTCCTTTGGCAGAAAAAGATGCTGTTGCCAAAACATTTCTGGCAGAAGTGAGGGGAATGCGGGCGTACTATAACATGATGATGCTGGACTTATGGGGGCTGGCTTTCAAAAAAGAAAATGCAAACGAGCTTTCTGTTATTTTACGTGGCAATGATGCTGTTGAATATATCCGCACTGAACTTGAAGATGTGGTTGGCGACCTGAAAACCGATGTTGGCCCGGGTCGATTAACACAAGGCGGAGCATACGCTCTTTTATCACGCTTGCATATAAATGCACCTGTATGGCGCGATCCTTATTCAAAAAGCTTTGATTTTAAAGCTGCCGATATGGATAAAGTAATAGAGTACACCACCAAAGTAATAAATGATTACAATTATGCTTTATCTCCTGAATATTTTGCCTGCTTTAATAACGACAATCATACCAATAAGGAATTGATATTTGCCATTGATCAACGTCCTGATTTGAGCAGTTCTCACAATCGTATGTGTTATTGGTCTATGTCGGGTAGTTTCTATGGCAACCCGTTATTTCCGCAAGGAGATGGTACCGACGGCGGAGCAATTACACAAGAGTTTTATCAGAGTTGGGTAGATGCATATGGCTCAGTTGACCCAGCCGATGCAGATTGCAGATTCTTCTGGGAAAGGTTAATTGTTCCCGAAGATTCAACAATTGCTGCTAAAGATTTTAAACTTAACCGTGGTATTTACCGGGGCTTGCAAATTGGTTTGCAAAATGCAGGGCATATGCAACCTTTTTTTGTGGATAAGCAAGGTGAATACCTCCTGGGACCAGTTAAAGATGTGAGAAGAGCCGCTGCAGATGCATATGTTGACTATCTCCTGGAGGTTGACTTTACGGCAGAAGGAAGTGATTATAACAGAGGATATCGTGTCCTGAAATACGAGTGGAGTTCCGTTTCAACCGATGGAACAAACAAAGGTGAACATGATCTTGTTATTGTACGTTTAGCAGATATGTACATGTTACGGGCCGAAGCAAAACTTCGTAAGGGAGATGCTGCCGGCGCCCTGGCTGATGTGAATTTTGTAAGAGCATCAAGAACTGCCAGACCTGAGGTTACACCTCCACCTCTTTTCTTCCTTAACCACTGATATTCTTTTTCCGTGAGCGGGGGATTTGAGTTCTATTGGGAACACCAAAGAAGAACCGACATGATTCGTTTCGGGGAAATATGAAGATCCATTGATAG
>JAAUTT010000123.1 GCA_012031335.1 Bacteroidales bacterium
TTTTGTAAAACAGCAGGATTGTTTTTAGCTGCAATCTCCAGATACCTCATCAGGGAATCTGATTGGGAATAACCCGAGGGTAAAAGGAAGAACATGAAATACACAGCCAACAAAACAGAAACCGGAATTTTAATATTTTGAAAAGTGTTCATATCTAATTTGTTAACAAAGTTTTTTAGCATTTATTAAAGTCATGCTACCTTATTTCTTTTTACTGCACTTTCTCTCCAAATCGACTGAAAGAGAGGAACAACAAAAATGGTCATTACCTGGATGATCATGCCTCCAAAAGTTGGAATAGCCATAGGAACCATAATATCAGCTCCTTTACCGGTTGATGTCAGAACAGGTAACAGGGCTATCACCGCTACGGCTGTAGTCATCATCGCGGGTCGCACCCTTTTTTTACCGGCAGCTACCACAGCTTCACGAACATCGTGCACGGTTGCCGGCTGGCGCTGTTCAAAAACCTGATGGATATAAGTACCCATGATTACTCCATCGTTGGTGGCAATCCCGAAAAGGGCTATAAACCCGACCCATACCGCCACACTTAAGTTTACGGGATGCATCTGAAACATATCGCGCAGGTTTATTCCCGCCACTGCAAAATTCAGAAACCAGTCCTGTCCGTAAAGCCAAAGCATGATAAACCCTCCCGAAAAGGCAACAAATACACCGGAAAAGTGAATAAAAGATGCCGTAACTGTTTTAAACTGGAAGTACAATAACAGGAATATCAATATTAAACTTATAGGTATAACGATAGCCAGCCTTTTGGTTGCCCGAACCTGTTGTTCGTAATTGCCGGCAAATTTGTAGGAAACACCGGGCTCCAATGCAAGCTGACCTGTATTTATTTTTTCCTGTAAGAATCCTGCAGCCTCTTCCACAACGTCTACTTCTGCCTTTCCCTCAAGTTTGTCGAATATCACATATCCAACCAGAAAGGTATTTTCGCTGCGGATCATCTGTGCCCCCCGTGTATATGCAATATCGGCTATTTCTCCCAGCGGAATTTGAACTCCATTCATGGCTGGTATAAGAATTCTTTTCAGATCTTCGGGGTTGTCTCTAAGCTCCCGTGCATAACGAACACGTATGGGGAACCTTTCGCGTCCTTCAACGGAGTTGCTCAGGGCCATTCCGCCAACCGCCACCTGAAGTACTTCCTGAACATCGCTGATGCTCATGCCGTATCTGGCCATGGCGGGCCGGTTTAGCTTAATTTCAATATAAGGAGCGCCCACTGCCCTGTCATAAAATACGGACGATGCTTTTACAGAAGGTATTTCTTTCAACGCTTTTTCAAACTGCATTCCAGCCCGTTCAATAGTTTCCAGATCG
Organism: Bacteroidales bacterium; assembly: GCA_012031335.1. The sequence goes on from JAAUTT010000123.1 coordinate 1,348, forward strand.
GGTCCGTATACCTTGAGACCCATAGGAGCGCGCATTCCGGTGGCGAGCATCACCAGTCGCGTTTCAATGGGCTGAAGTTTGGGCGCTGAAGTAAGTCCGGGGATATTCGTCACTTTTACAATCTCATTCCATATATCAGCAGGTTTTTTAATCTCTGGTCGCCATTGACGGTAATATTCGCCCCGTGGGTCGGGAACCAGACTGTCGGCTGGGATGGCCCTGAAGGTTTCTTTTCCGGGATGATATTTTTTACCGCTTTTAAAAATGAAGTTGCCATCTCTGTCTGTCTTAAAACGCATTCTATGTCCATTTTCATCCAGGATATATTCGGAGCGATAATTGATTGTATTCTCAAACATCTGAACAGGAGCCGGATCCAGCGCTGAATTAACACGTCCCCACTTACCCACCGCTACATCCACCTCCGGAATTGCCGAAAGTCGTTTGTCGAGCATTTCGATATACTCCAGATTCTTTTCAATGCTGGAATGGGGCATACTGGTAGGCATCAGCAGGAAGGATCCTTCGTTGAGCGATGGCATAAATTCCTTTCCTGTACCTGGAAATGTTTCAGTGGCTCCCTGCCATACCGCTGTTTGCCTGAAGTTTTTCCATCCCAGTTTTTCCATCCCGTTGGCTGCAAATCCAAAAATTCTGTCGAAGCCTTGCCATATCAGTAAACCAAAAAACAAGGTAAAAGCAGGTAGTAGCAGGAATTTCCATTTATTGCGCAATGCCCAGCGTAAAATGGGTTCGTAGAAACGAACCATCGACATAAGTGCCAGGAGGATAACGGTGATAATGCCCGTTACAAATATATAATTGATAAAGATACTGTTGTGTGCACCCAGCGGCAACCATTCGGCCGACAGATAATAAACTGCCACTAGAAGCGTAACGGCGATGTTGATATAGTTTGTGTATTCTTTCCGATGTTCAGGCCAGCGATGTGCGAAAAGATTATTCACGCCGACAGCGATTAATGCAATGGCTGCCACTGCATGCCATAAGAAAAGGAAACCCAATCCGGCCAAAATGAGGATTCCGTTGGATATCCTTCTGATTTTGCGGGTATTTATGCTGATATTAAAGAAGATATGCACCAGTGTCGGTAAAACAATAATGCCAAGGATAAATGCCGAAAGTAAGGCAAATGTTTTAGTGAATGCCAGCGGATGGAACAGTTTTCCCTCAGCTGCCTCCATGGCAAATACCGGAAGAAAGCTCACAATGGTTGTAGCTATCGACGTAACCACAGCATCCCTTACCTCCGTGGTGGCCTTATAAATAACATTCATAAGCTGTTTTCCCCTGATACCGTGGTTCTCGGGCATCTCCAGATGGCGCAGGATATTTTCCACATCTACAATCCCGATATCCACCATCACCCCAATGGCAATAGCAATTCCCGAAAGAGCAACAATATTGGCGTCTACCCCGAAAAAATGCATGAGGATGAATGTCATCAATACTCCAATGGGTAGAAGGGCCGCAACGATAAAGGAAGCACGCAGGTTTAGTACCAGTACAATGATGACAATAATACTTATCAGTACCTCGTGCGATAGCGCCGATTCCAGTGTTCCGATAGTTTCTTTGATCAGCCCTGTTCGATCGTAAAAAGGTACAATAGTTACCTTCGATATGCTTCCATCTGCCAGTGTTTTTTGAGGAAGTCCGGCCTCAATTTCTTTTATCTTTTCCTTGATATTGGTAATCACTTCCATGGGGTTGGAGCCGTATCTGGCAACTACCACTGCACCTACCGCTTCTGCTCCGGCTTTATCCAGTCCCCCGCGACGGGTACCAGGCCCGTAAGATGTCACGGCTACTTCCCTGATCCGGACAGGGACATTATTTCGAACGGCTATCACCGAGTTTTCGAGGTCTTCCAGATTCTTAACATATCCCAATCCCCGGATGATGTATTCCACATTGTTAAGTTCGATTGTTTCGGCTCCTATATCGAGATTGCTTTTACGGACAGCATTCATTACATCCATTACCGACACATTATACGCCTTGAGTGCCTCCGGATTGATATCCACCTGGTATTCCTTTATGAATCCTCCTACCGGGGCTACTTCCGACACCCCTTCGGCGGTGGATAGTCCGTATTTAACGTAAAAATCCTGGATAGTGCGTAATTCCTGAGGATTCCATCCACCATTGGGCTTCCCTGTTTTCGGGTCGCGCCCTTCGAGTGTATACCAATAAATTTGGCCAAGTGCAGTGGCATCGGGACCTAAGGTTGGTGTAACCCCATCGGGCAAGGTTCCCGTTGGAAGTGAATTTAGCTTTTCGAGGATTCGCGAACGGCTCCAGTAAAATTCCACATCGTCGTTGAAAATAATATAGATAAACGACATACCGAACATGGATGTGCTGCGGATGGTTTTTACCCCCGGTATCCCCAGTAAGGCTGTGGTGAGTGGATAAGATACCTGATCCTGTATATCTTTGGGCGAGCGTCCCATCCATTCGGTGGCAACAATCTGCTGGTTGTCCCCGATATCAGGTATGGCATCAACAGGAATAGGATTACGGGGCAAAAAACCGGTATGCCAGTTAAATGGCGTATACACAATTCCGAATACTATAAAAGCGATAAGGAAAATAAAGGTTACCAGCCGGTTTTCCAGGAAATATTTAACGAGTCGGTTAAACATAGTGCTCTTTATAATTTTTGATGACTTACAAAAGAAAATTCAACAGTTATATCTGCTGAAACAGAATATTGTTTCCATCCCGGATTTGCTGCTGAACGGCTAAAAATCAGAATCATTGAATTTCTGATAAAAGTCGTTCAGCAGGTTCTGTTCCGGCTTTTGGAAAACAGGAGCAGAATTATTCTTTAATTGGCTCTGTCGTATTTGCAGCAGCCCGGCAAAGCTTTATATGCTTTGTCATCAGCCTTGAATTTCTCGTTATCGTATCCTGAGGCGGCAATCTTTTTCAGCACATCATCGGTTTTAACTTTCGAAGGATTGTATGTAAGGGTAACCAGTTTGGTTTTTTTATCCCACGATGCCTTGGTTACACCTTCAACTTTGGCTGCTTTTTCAATAGTAGCCTTACATCATATCGCAATTACCCGATACTTTAAACGTCTCTGTTTTGGAAGTAGCAGGGGCTGAAGTCATACTCGAATTATCGTGTGTTTGAGCATAGGAATTAACACTAATACATACTGCAAAAGCTGCTATAGCGATGATTTTAATTGTTTTCATTTTGTTTTTTTATAAATGTATTTTTCGTATTTGGACTGTTTCTGTTGAAAACCCAATCCTTTTAAAATTTTGAAATTGAAAATGATGTTCCTGATCAGCCATTTTAACTCAACGGAGTCTGGTAAGCATGACAAGAAAAAGAAAGGGAAAATCTCAAATACGGAAATACAGATATCGGTCAGGTTTACATCGCTGACCATGGCCAATGGCGGGGGAGAAATATTGGATTTCGAAGTATCATATGAAATGAATATATCCGGGGTTATAATAACTGGTATACTCATTATTTTCAAGTGGTTTTTAGCTACATTCTTTATTTGATAGGACGAAGGTTCGTAATTATCGTCGATGGAGTAAAAGGCAATTTCATTCTGACAGCAATTTGAGGTAAGGCTGCTATGCTTGGGGCAGGATTGTTGTTCCATACCACAACTGGCTTCTGTTCCAGAAAAGGATAATTTCACGGATGCCAGTTCTCCCATACAAAAATGCGTGGCAACCGAGAGGTGCATCCCGGAAATCAGCATGAGAATGGCAAACAATATGGAGAGAAGCTTTTTCATTTGAATGTTGAAGGAACACTTAAATTATTTTGCAAATATAAGACTAATATATCTTTTATTCTGTAAAGATGTTTTTAAATCATTGTTTTCTGATAATATTCTTTATGAATGGATTATTTAGATTTCTCACTTCGTTCGAAATGACATTTAGTTATTTAGGTTTGGGGGTTGGTTGGCGGCGAAAGCCGCCAACCAACCCCCTCCCAACGAAAAATTGAATAAAACGCCAGTCATTCTGAGTGTAGCGAAGAACTTAGCGAATCGGTCTCACCGATTTCTTAATATTTTTATCGGATAATGGTGTTTTTAAATATATACCCTAGAGGTATATGCTTGCTAAAGCCTTTCCTGATCAACCCAAATATTTTCTTTTGTCCCTGAAATTGTTTCATGTTCTGATATTTTGATTATTAATAAGTTATTTAGCCTGGGTATCTAATATTTACTCCTTTTCCTTACCTCTGTAATTGATAGAGAGAAAATATAAATAAAATTTAATGCATTTAAAATCATATTATTAAAATATATATATTTGCCTTGTACTACCTAGAACAAGGATGAGTAAAGAAATTGAAATTAACTTTATTAACGGTTCTCCTCTGCCAAAATACAGGCAAAATTGCTGACAGTATCAGCGAATCGGTACGGGAGGGAATTCTCGTGTAAGGGGGATAAAATTCCTTCCCTGAACGAACTTTGCAAAAAGCACGGCCTCTCGCAGGACACCGTGCTGATGGCCTACAATGAACTGAAATCCCGCGGAATTATCACCACCAGCATCGGTAAGGGTTACTTTATTGCGAATACGCAGGTCAATTTCGACCATAAAGTTTTTTATTGTTCGATAAGCTTACTGCCTATAAGGAAACTTTATATGAGGCTCTTAAAGAGACACTGAAGGGGAAGGGCAATGAACAGATTTTCTTTCACTATAATAATCCACAGGTATTCCGAACCTTAATAGAAAAGGCTGTTGGAGAATATTCAGCTTATGTAATCATGCCTGTGGCAGATAAAAATGCCCTGGAGGTGATGGACCTCTTGCCTCGTAACAAGGTTTTTATCCTCGACCATGGACGGAACCTTGTAAAAAACGATTATCCCTATGTTTGTCAGGATTTTGAACGTGATATTTACCGGATATTAAGACAAAACGAAACCCTGGTTCGTAAATATAAGCGCTTTATATTGGTAACCCGCAGTACCAAACTGCACTTCAAGGAAATTATAATTGGCTTTCGCGATTTTTGCAAACAGTTTCCCATCGACTATAAGGTAATAAACCAGATAGATGATATGGAAATGCAAACCGGAGATGCCTATGTAGTTATCGATGACCGCGACCTGGTTGCCATTGTCAGGCAGGCACAAACAAAAAATCTTGAACTGGGAAAAACGCTGGGTATCATTTCTTATAACGAAATACCCCTGAAAGAAATAATAGCCGGAGGCATAACAACTATCTCCACCGATTTTGCCATTATGGGCCAAACAATGGCCTCCATGATCCTTACCGGTAAAAGGATAAATCCGATAATCCTTTTATAATGACACAACGTAACTCATTCTAATACTTACTTAACCATGAAAAAAACGATTTTCTTCTTAATCCTGATTCTGCTGGTTACAACTGTTGGCAATCTCCGGGCACAGCGCACAGCAATAAACCTGAATGGTATCTGGGAGTTCGACCAGACAACCTCTGCATTTCCACCTAAAAAATTTACACGGAAAATCCCGGTACCTGGCCTCGTTCATCTTGCCATTCCCAAAATTGAAGATTATGACAAATTCTTTAAACGACCGGGAGCAGTAGAATTCAAGGAACAGCATAACCTCTACAATATCGACTATACTCCCCGGTACAGCTGGTATCGGAAATCGGTATTCATACCGGAAGATATGAAGGGACAGCAGGGTGTAATTACTATTAAAAAAGCCAGTATGTTACCCAGGTTTTTGTGAATGGTATTGACATGGGAACATCTGTGGCCTGCTACACGCCTGTGGAATTTAATATCTCAGGAGCACTGAAGTATGGTGTCGATAATGAAATTCTGATCAAGGTTGGCGATCGGGTATGGTTGCCCAGCGAAGCAGCCGGCGGTACCGACAAGGAAAAGGAACATTATCTTCCGGGTATATGGGACGATGTTTTGATTTCTTTTACCGGACACATGAGGGTTAATAGGTTGCTCGTGTTGCCTTCGGTGCAAAAGAAAGAAATTACTGTGAAAACTCAGATCAGAAATTTTACACCTGCACAAATCTTTTATGGCGATGCTATGAGCGATTCTTTTACCATGATAGTGGCCATCAGCGAAAAAAAATCAGGAAAGGAAATTACCCGAAGGTCGGGAAAGTTTATTTCCAAGCGCGACAACCTTACCGAATTGGCGATGGATATTCCCCTTCCGGATTTTACTGTCTGGACACCCGAAGCTCCTTTTTTTGTACGAGGCAAAGGTAACCCTTACAGCCCGAAATGGTACCTCCGACGAAACGGTAAAACATTTCGGGATGCGCGATTTTACCCGACAGGGTAAGTTTTTTTATTTGAATGGGGCTCAATATATTTTGCGGGGTACCAATGTTACTCTGCAGCGTTTCTTCGAAGATCCCGATTGCAGTAATCTGGTGTGGGACAAAAACTGGGTAAGGAAATTCCTGATTGAATACCCGAAACAATTAAACTGGAATGCCATGCGCATTTGTGTTGGTATCGTACCCGATTTCTGGTACGACCTAGCCGACGAGTATGGACTGCTCTTCCAGAATGAATGGTTGTACTGGCAAAATCATGGCTGGGACGATCAGATTCGCAAAGAATATACCGATTGGGTCTGGACCGACGGAAGCCACCCCAGCATTGCCATCTGGGATGCTATTAACGAAAACTGGGACGATTATATCGGTAATACCCTGATACCCGAACTTAAAAAGCTGGACCCTACCCGATATCTGGGATGCTGGCTATATGACAGGCGAACCATGATGGCTCTCGACGAAATGGACGAACCCCATCCTTATCAGGGACCCATGCCATGGACAATACAAAATTTTGATAAAATCCTTATCCTCTGGGTTACCTCGATTTTCGACCGGAGTTGATTCAAAAACTCGAAAATGCCGGTACCGCTCAGCTGGTGAACGAATATGGCTGGATATGGCTATGGCGTAATGGCGTACCCAGCAAATTAACCGTTGATCTTGTATAAGTATTACCTGGGCGAAAATTCTACACCTGCCCAAAACAGAGCATTGCAGGCTTATTGGCTCCAACTCGAAACCGAATGGCTGCGAAGCAATACCCAGGTAGCGGGTGTACTTGCTTTTTGTTATCTGGCCAATAATTATGGATATACAGGCGATTGGTTTATCGACGATATCAAAGACCTGAAACCAGGACCTGCCATGGAGTGGTTAAAACATTGCTTTGCTCCGGCAGCTTTGTTTATAAATCTTCCCGATGAACGATATACAAACATATACTCCCTCATGAACCGGATTCCGAGTTTCTCTTTAATATTGTGGGAATTAATAATTTCGGGAAATCTGTGAATGGTAAAGCTTCGGTATATATGCTCGATTCCCAGGGTAAACAAATACCTGCCTCCTCTTTGAATGTCTCGCTTGTGCCGTTCACGCGTACTACGGTTCCTGTAAAAATTCAACTCCCTTCAATTTCAGGTGGATATAATCTTGTGGTTGAATTCCTTGCCGAAGGACAATCACAGCCTGTTATTTCACGGAGATATCTTAAAGTTGGCGAATCCGGAGCATTTAAATATTTCGAAATTCAGCCTTCTTCACTTAAGAACTAAAACACATTTTTGATGCAATATCTGCAATGAAAGATAAAACAACATGAATGAGGGTGTCTGAAAGTCACAAATATAATTTAAACACAAAGTCACGATGATACAAAGTATTGATATTCTGATAAATATCTTCGTGACTATAGTGTCTTAGTGTTTAAAATTAAACTTTTTACACACCCAACTCC
>JAAUTT010000124.1 GCA_012031335.1 Bacteroidales bacterium
TCTTATCAATATAAAAAGCATAAAAAGCTCTATTTGTAGGGATAAGATAAGTTTTATACGCCGGATCAGATAAGAGATTCTCCAAAACCGGTCATTATCAATAAGCTGTCAAATGTTGCAAAGATCTTTTTATCAGTATATTTTTCAAGTTTAAATTCCTTGTAAGTATATAAATCCTTTGTTTTTGCAGTTCTGATATAAGTAAGTGCATCTACAGTTTTATCCCATCGATCGGGTTTTCCGTATTCATATTCATAGGGTTTCATAAGCTCAAGCTCACATGCCGATGCCAGTCCCAAAATAGTGATAATAATGATATAATATTTTTTCATGTTTCTCAAAGTATAAATTATTCAGCAGTTACATAAAACTATTTGCTTCAATTTAGAGTTAGCTCTAATGTTATCAGCATGTATAGGCCAAAAATATTGAGTGGATCACTCAAATTGTTTATAGGTTGCATAACCGGAATTGCTTTCCCGGTGCGAACCAGGTCGAACCAGCGTTTTCCTTCACCTAATAGTTCTTTGGCACGCTCATCTAATAAGGCATTTTCGATTTCGTCAACAGTTGAGCTCTCAGTTACCGAACTTGCAGGTAACATAGCCCTGGCCCGAATAATATTCATCAATTCAACAGCTTTTGTTTTATTCCCCAATTTATTCAATGCCTCAGCCCTTAGTAACAGAACATCGGCCAATCGATATAAAATTATATTCTGGTCTTTGTTTATTGTTTGATAATTTGCATATACGGGACCAAAAAACTTATAAACTTTATTGGCATCATAAAATACTTTACGGGAATCTTGAGATTCAAACAGATTGATAAATTTATCGGACGCTCCAAATGTATTAAAATTTGAATGCCACAGGGTGCTCATATTGCTTTCGGCTCCTTCATCTTTGTTAAACTGAAGCTCGAAAATTCCTTCGGCCGGATAGGTTATTAATTTATCCCTGCGAAGAGAAATATCGCCAAAATTTACTGCCAGGTTCCACTTTTTTGAGGATGAATTATAATATCTTGTTAAGGTTTCAAACTTTGTGGCCACTGAATCTGCCTTCTGGTAATTTTTCAACCACATGTAAACATCGGTTTGAGCTGCCCAGGCGGCTGCTCTTGTAGCCCTTCCTCTGTTTAATCTGAAATTGTCGAAATTATATGAATTTTCACTATTATACTCATTAGGCAGGTACAATGAGGCGCTATCCAAATCTGCGGTGATTTGGGCCCAAATTCGTTCTACCGGAGCGGAAGGAACCTCAAAATCAAGGGTGTCGCTATCGTAAGGAAAATTAATTAAAGGTGCTTCTCCCCAAACTCTTACAATGTAGAAGTAAGAAAGTGCCCTTGCAAAAAAAGGCCTCTCCTCTGTGCCTGTTAGGTTGGTTTTTGTATAAGTTAATTCCGGTACTTTTGGAATGTACTTAATAGCAAAATTAGACCGGCTGATAACTTTATACAGTGAATTCCAATCGCTGCTCGACATAGTTGCAACCAGAGCATTATCTATTAAATACAATGCCTCGTTGTCGTTATTATATCTTACAAGCATATCGCTGCGACCATCGCCCCAATAAGCATAATTGGTTTTAAAAGTAGATTGCATCTGGTTATAGATAGCCAGAATTCCCGAGGTTGCCTCAGCCTCGTTGGACCACATGTTATTAAATGTATAATTGCTTTTGGGTTCCAGTTCGATCATTTTCTCGCACGAAACCATCCCTATGACAGCAATTAATAATAAATATATAAAATGAATGTTTTTTCATATTCAAAAATGATTAAAATTCAAGATTAATACCAAAATTGAAAGAACGCGCAGTAGGATAGCCTCCATTATCAATTCCGGCTCCAAAATTCGAGTCGGACATATTTACTTCAGGATCGAATCCGCGGAAATTACTAAAGGTTAGCAAATTGGCTCCCTGAACCATAATATCGACCTTGTTTAAGCCCACTTTACGGGTTATTTGTTGCGGAATTGTATATTGTAGCGTTACATTACGGAGCTTAACGTAAGAACCATCCTCTAACCATCGGGTGGAATTACGGGAATTTTGGCGCGGATCAGTTCCTATTGCCAAAGGTACATCAGTAATGTCGCCTGGTTTTCTCCACCTGCGATCAACAGCTATACCCTGGTTGCCGCTAAAAATCATGCTTTCGGTGCCCTTCCTGAAATTGCTGAAAATATCATTCCCATTTACATAACTAATGTATATATCTAATTTAAACCCTTTGTAAGAAAATGAATTTGAAATACCACCAAAGAAATTAGGAGACGCATTGCCAATTATTGTCCGGTCATTCTCATCAATTATCCCGTTTTTGTCAAAATCCTGAAACCAAACGTCGCCACCTTTGAAAGCTGCTCCATTTAAGCCATTGGTTAACTGAACAACTGTTCCCGTATAGTTTGGATCCTTCACCTGTTGCCCTTCCAATGCATGACCCTTAGGATAAAAGCGATTATCCTGGTCTGTCGGGAAAACACCATTCATTAACCAACCATAGAATGTTCCAACTTCTTCACCTGTGCGAATAATAATAGGTCCTTCGAAAATATCCTTGTTTTCAGGCAATTTCATAACTTTATTACGGTTAAAAGCTATGTTTCCCGAAACAGTCCACTGAAATTGAGAAGTCATTACCGGACGAACTGTTAATTGCAATTCGAATCCTTTATTCTCAATATCTCCAAGGTTTGACGGCATCTCTGAAAATCCTGAGGTCTGAGGAAGTTTTACCTTGAACAAAAGGTCTTTTGTATTCTTTGTATAATAGTCAGCTTCTAATTCAACCCTATTATCAAAAAGGTATAAATCAAGACCGAAATTTGAGGAATAGGTTGTCTCCCATTTCAGGTTTGGATTGAACAGTCCAGTAGGAGCTATACCGCTTAAATTCATGTATTTATAACCCACACCGTAAGAGCCTTGTGATTCGTAGTTTCCAATCGACTCATTTCCTGTAATCCCGTATGTAGCGCGGACTTTTCCAAGTGATAGCCAAGATTTTGCAAATTCCAGAAATGGTTCCTCGCTAAATTTCCAACCCACCTGTAATGATGGAAAATCGGCAAAGCGGTTGTTTTTCCCAAACCGTGAAGAACCATCTCTTCTGAATGTAGCCGAGAAAAGATATTTGCTGTCGTAATCGTATTGAACCCTTCCTAAATATGATAACAAGGAATGTTCGGATATGAATGTTCCAACATTTTTCCAAATTCCTGCTGCATTTAATGTTTCAATTGTATTGGAAGAATACCCCTCACCATCTATCGATACTCCATTGTTTTGCCACGATTGGTAAGTTACCCCCCCCATAAAAGTTAAATTACTTTTCTTTATGCTTAGTGTATAAAAAAAGTAAGTTTTTCTGTTAACCACGACAGGCTTTTATTTCCTCTGTACTGAGCTTTGTGATCGGTGGATTTTGGAATATATGTCAACTTATTACGAAAAACATTTTCAATAATATCGGAGTAATCGACCGAAAAACTCGATTTGGCAATTAAGCCTTTTATTGGGGTCCATTCAAAATATTCACTTCCAAGAAAACGATTAGTAATTGCCTGGTTTTTTATAAGATTAGCATATGCAACTGGGTTGAGTTTATCGTTAGGGGCAACATTATAAGTTCCATCACTTAAGAATATAGGATAAATTGAAGGAATAGATACAACTCCCTTAATATTGCTACCTTGGTCGGTACGTGTATTTGTTGAACGGGTATAGGAAAAATTGCTGCCAATTTTTAAGTTTTCGTAAGCCTGATAATCGACATTAATTCTGGTGTTAATTCTTTTAAGATTGGTTTTGATAACAATACCATCCTGATCAAGAAATCCTGTGCTAATCATATACCGAAGCTTGTCTGTTCCACCGGAAATCTTGGCATCAAACTTCTTAGTCAAAGCCTGACGAAACATTGCATCCTGAAAATCGGTATCACCCGAATTGGAGCCTGCTAAAGAATCCACACCTGCGGCACCGGGGGCTCCTCCATTGTTCATATCCTTATCGAACATAAAATCCCTGAACTGCCTTGCATTCAAAACCCCAATTTTATTTGCAATCTTACTAACCCCAATCGTTGAGTTTATATTTAAAGTAGGTTTTCCAGCTTTTCCACGTTTTGTGGTAACAATAACAACACCATTTGCTGCTCTGGAGCCATATATAGCTGCCGAAGCAGCATCTTTTAACACCTGGATGGACTCAATGTCCGAAGGATCCATATCGGCCAGAGGATTTAAGGCACTACCTCCCATGTTAAGACTGGTTACACCATCGGTTTGCAATGGAACGCCATCCACAATAAACAATGGACTGCTACCTCCGTTTAGGGTAGAAGTACCCCTGATCCGTATTGTAACACCACCTCCGGGCTCACCGGTATTCGACACAACATCGACACCCGCAGCTTTGCCCTGTAAAATATTTGCTACAGATAGGGTAGGGATTTTATCAATTTGCTGAGACGAAATAGTTGAAACTGCTCCTGTCAGATCCGGCTTTTTTACCGATCCGTAACCTATCACCACTACTTCGTTCAAACTCTTAACATCGGGAATCATCGAGATGTTTAAAACAGTTTGACCCGTAATGGTTACGGCTTCAGTTAAGTATCCCACAAAGCTGAAAACAAGGGTTGCACTTTCAGGAACATCTATAGAAAAACGTCCTTCGTTATCCGAAATAACCCCTAAAGTAGTACCCTGAACTGTAATGTTTACGCCAGGCAAAGGAGTATTATCCTCAGATGCCATTACCTGTCCGGTAATTTTTCTCATTTGCACAGCCAGGTCAACTACCGGAGTATTTATAACCTCATCTTTTTCGCTGCGGCTTACCATTATCACATTATTCACCTGCTCAAACCGCAAACCTGCCTGTGCCGAAATCTGGCGGAGGTAATCTCCCACCGATTTGTTTCCTGTTTCTAAACTTATGGTTTCATGAAGATTAATATCCTCTTCATGAAAATTAAATTTATACTTTGTGCCTTTTTCGATTTCCGAAAAAGCCTTTTTCAGCGTAACTTCATTAACACTAAGATTAACAAAGACCTGGTAAACATTTTTTGCTCTTTTGCCCGTCGGTGTCGAATTGCAAAAAGTACGCTGAAAAACAAACTTTGAAGGATGAACAACTTCACCATCATAAATAGTAGTATTGCTTTTTTTTCATATTTTTGAATTGTTTGTAATTGGTAGTAATATCAGTTATAGCTGCAATACCCGGAATTCGTCATTCCCCAATGCCTGTCCGGATATTGCATTTTTCTTTTCCCGGCTGTGTTCCTCTAAGGTCATACCAGACAATCTTTATATTTTACTTCATAAGCTTATTAGTTATGGTTACTATAGTGCGGTTTTCTTTGGATGATATTTTATAATTGAAATCCCTTGTTTTGCTCATACTCAGCAAAACATTTTTCAGTGTTTCATTCTCATAGGTACCGGTAAAACTCCACGATTGATGTGGATTATATTTTATTTCAAATTGCACCCCATACCACCGTTCAAGGTTTTCAACCACATCATTAAATGAAGATTGATTGAAATAAAGAATGCCGTCCTTCCACCCATAAGCTTTTAAACGGTCAACCTTTGTTTTCATTAATCCAGATTTCTTTAACATTGCGCCTTCTCCAGGAACTAAAACTAAAGCTTTATCGGTTTCTTCAAGTTCGTTTTCAACTTTAACTTTACCATCTTTCAGGGAAACTTCAAAATTTTCCATTTCATGAGCACTGACATTAAAAGCTGTTCCAAGAGCAGTTACGACAACGTTTCCTGCTTTAACACGAAAAGGCCGCAAACTGTCCTTTTTTACTTCAAAAAAGGCTTCACCTTCAAGCTCAACAATTCGTTCGGCATTGTCAAACGTTTCGGTGAACGAAATTTTTGTATTGGAGTTTAGCCATACTAAAGTGCCATCGGGTAACCTGTGGCTTGACTTTTTCCCTGCAGGTATTTCAATAGTTTTTGTTTTAGCCTCAATTGCAACAGTGGGCTGGATATCTCTATTAATATTCGATAAAAAATATATCCCTGCACCCGTTGTAATCAGCAGTAAAATAGTAGCTGCAATCTTTATCATAAAAAGCTTCCTTTCCGATTTTGTCTCTTCCTGAACAAATAATTCAACCTCTTGCTTCTTAACAGCTTCATCCCAATATTCAGGGATAAGTTTTTCGGTTAAAAATTCATGACCCGCTTCCGATTCAAGGAATTGTTTCACTGCCCTGGCTTGATCCGAAGAACATTTTCCGGCGAAATAATCTTCAATTATGCTTTTGTCCATAGTTAAAATTTTCAAAAGTTTGGCGCATCTATCTATTATATCCCTATTGATGCTTTTTTTCTCATTTATTATTAAAAAAAAAACACTCACAACCATATTATTGAATTACAGACCTATAATATTTTTCTGCTGTTTTATTTGGAATGCAAAATTAAATTTATACTTTTGATTTGGATATTGGTTAACCAAAATTCATTTACACACTGACTATGAAAACTACAGGTATGAGTGAAAAGGAACTGGTGGGTTTGATCAAAGCGGGAGATTCAAAAGCTTTTCACATAGTTATGGAAAAGTATTATCCATTAATAAAATATGTTTGCTTTAAATTTAAAATACGGGAGCAAGACATCGAAGATATTAAACAAGAGGCGTCTTTAAAAATTTGGGAAAAGCGTCAAGACCTGGACCTTGAACTATCCTTTGGAAGTTACCTTATTACCATTGCTAAGCATTTAATTTATAAAAAGATAAAGCTTCAGGCACGGCTCATCTTTCTTGAACATTATAACAGTGACCAGGATACCGTTATCGACAGCACTTCGGATCAGGTGAATTATAACGATTTGGAAAATCATATTAACACCATTATTGGGCATTTGCCGGAACAACAGGGGAAAATTATTAAATTAAAGGTCCTCGGCAGTTATTCGACCGACGAAATTTTCGTCCAAATTAAAAAATTACAAAGCGAGCAACCGAAAACCATTATTACAGGGGACTGGAAAAGGTTCGAAATAGCTTGAAAAGGGCAATGCTAATATTTTAAGTTATATTGATCTTATAAAAAGTTTTTTTTAACCAGAACCATGATAACAAATCTTAAGTATAAAATGATCAAGTTTTCTGGCAATCACGGATTTTTCACTCCACAGTAAAATCGTTTTGAATATTTACTGCTTTAAAAGATACTTACGGCAGGATAAATCATTACTAAGAATCTGATGAGCCATTTCGGCAATAAATAAGGTCTGTTCCCGAAGAACCACAATAAACCTTCGCCCCACACAGATATCGCAAATTACCGGCATCCGGCAGGAATGTCGCCTAATTTTTCAGTCCGGTTCAAATCAGTCCATACCTTAGTGCCAAAATCTGTAAGGTTGGTAGCAGTGCCGTTTGCATCGTACTGTGTATGCGGTCCACCTCCATTTCCACCAGTTGTAAGGTCGTTTTTATCGCCTCCCCACCAGGCCCAGGCAATGCGACCGATGTTGCGGGGCTGAACAGCCGCCAGGGTGTAATCGACGGCAATACTGACATCGCTGTTATTGTAAACCCCATACTCTCCCACAAGAATGCATTTATTCTGTTGTATTACCCTGTCGAAATAATTATCGAGTTTCGACTGGCATTGCTTCCACTGGTCGTAAATGTGAATGGAATACACCGTATTATTTACCGGATCGGTTAAACTCTGGCTCAGGATGGCACTTTTGCTTTCCGAAACATTGGCACAGTTCCAGTCGTTAGCATCCTGACCCCACCAGTTCCCGGTTGCAACTATAATGTTTGTATTGCCGGTTGCACGGATGGCATTGGCAACAACCTGCAGGGAGTTTTTCCATGTATCGTTGCTGCTCACCTGTGGCTCGTTGTACAAGTCGAACCACACATAAGGGTTGTTTTTGTATTCCTTTGCCAGCATCACCCACCAGTTTGAGGCACATCCAATATCGGTGAAAAGTCCACCCACTTCGTGCCATTCGATCATCACCACAATTTTGGCATCGGTGTACTTTTTTATAATCTGGCGCAAGGTTCCAAAGGTTTCGTATTTATATTGCGGGAAATTGTTTTTTCGCACATAAAGGAAGTTTGACTGTCGATAGCCGGTCCGCCTTTGGTGCTTAGCCTGATGGTATTGAACTTCCATTTGTTAACCAGCGCATCAAAATAATCGAGCGTATTTTCGTTCCAGCTCCAACCAGGCCCGCCAACATTCACCCCTTTCAAAATAAATTCCTTGTTGTCGGGGTCGTAAATTTTGGATCCGCATACTATAAAGCCCTGTACTGGTGTTTTGGCAACGGTAGTGAATGACAGCTGAGCTCCGTAAATTATTCCGGTTTTGGAAGTAGCAAATGCTCTTACATAATATGTTTTAGAAGCTTCGAGACCAAATATTAAAGAACTGAAGTTTCCATTTCCACTTCCTGATTCGACTTTAGAGTTGGCGACAGTTGGATCGGGGAGAGGTGTTCCAAGCAAACACCTACTAATAGAATACGTTCATCATCAGAATCACCAGCTATTCCGCCGCTGTAGGCCGACCAGCCGGTGATTTCGGTTACTTTACTTGTAATAATGCTGATCTTTGATTCAGTTTTTATTTGGGTTGAATCTTTATTACAAGCGGTTAAAAGTGAAAAAGTGATTAGGCTAAGATATATGAATTTCATAGAATATTATTTATTTAACAGTTATCTCAAATATACGCCAACATCCTATCCATCTCCTTTAAAAATTAGAGTGTCAGCAAAATCGATCCCACATGGCGGAAACAATCCGATATTCAGATCCATAGGTTCAGCCCCTTTGTCAACGGCGAGTGAACCTTGCCTGAATTTTTATCCTTCACAAAATCCAATCCTTGATGGACTTAATTTAACTGCTTTTCACACAGTTTGGAATAAAGTGAATCATTACCTCTGGTTGCCAGAAAGATGCTATTTAACGGATTCACGTCAATGCACTGGACTCTTATAGCCCGAAGGAATTGTCATAAATATCCTGCGAGGTAGCAGGTATATACCCCAAGGCCATATAAGACCAAAGTTGCAAAATTCCATAGTATACATCTGTTAATTATTTTAATAACATCACGA
>JAAUTT010000125.1 GCA_012031335.1 Bacteroidales bacterium
GGTAAACTGTGCCTTGGAGCCCCGAGGTACTATTATCTCGCTGAAACGGTCATCGGAAGTTCCGGAACCGTTGGTTCCAATTCTGGTAAATATTAGTCCGCCTAAAAGAAAGGTAACAACGATAATGGCGGCATACCTGATAGTGGCCATCCATATTTTACGCGAAAATAGAAATGTTGGGGTTTCCTCTTCGGTTACTTCTAGAAATTTATCGTAAGCTGTTTCCGATTTAAAAGGCGAAGATTGACTTAATGATTTTGATGTTATCCAGATATCCCGGCATTCGTCGTAGTAACGTTTGTTTTCTTTTTGCTGCTGTATCCAGTTAGTTAGTTCTTTAATCTGATCGGGAGTAAGCTCATTTTTGAGATACCCGATTATCAGATCGTCTACATGTTGTTTGTTTTCGAAAGACTGCATAAAAAATTAATCTAATAATTAGACAGGAAAAAATGAATATAGGGTGAAAGAAATGTTAAAAAAATTTAAATATGGGAAATCCATATCATAAACCTTAGGTCATTCAAGGGAATTGTAAAGGCTGCCTACCTTGCTTCTGAGCGGTTTCAAGTTACTTTTGATATAAATTATATACCCATTATAAGTAAAATTATCTGCCAGGAATCTTTCAGGGCCTCGCGTAAGCGCGCAATGGCAATTTTCATCTGAGTTTTTACCGTATTCACAGATATTCCGAGCTTATCGGCAATTTCATGGTAAGTTAAACTATCGTTACGGCTTAAAAGGAAAATCTGCCGGCAGCTTTCGGGCAGGGAACCAATGCCTTTTTCCAGGATTGTTGTTACTTCCTGTTCGTATAAATGACCCAGTGGATATTCATTATCCCAAAGTATTAAATCGTATTTGACACCATCGAGACTGGTGGTTTTATTTTTTGAATTGTTTTTTTCGAGGTAGTTGATGGAGGTATTTTGTACTGCTTTAACCAGGTAAGTCTTAAGTGAAGAAGAAATGTTAAAAAATTCCTTATGATTCCAAAGTTTAACAAAAACATCCGAAACTACCTCTTCAGCATCGGAAACATCGCGCGTGATGTGTTCGGCAATATGGCAAAGATATACATAGTAGCGTTGATACAGGAATTCGAAGACTTTTTTATCTCCGTTCCGAATTCCATTAGCCACCTGTTTTTCATCCATGCCCGAAAGATATAACCTTAAAGAGCAAAAATAATCTTTTCTGTTATGTTCAAACGAAATTTTAAACGTATGTTAAATATATTAATCTTGTTTGAAGAATATATTGACTTTCAAGGGTGCATTGTTTATCTTTAGTTCGATTTTATAACCACTTATTTATCAATGAAAAATATCTTGCTTGTCCCGCTTAAAACCATCGGCCTTATATCAGTCTGTTTGGTCATTTCTACAGAGCTTTTATTTTCCCAATCAATCCCTTCGGGCATGGTACTTATCCCTGGAGGCGAATTTTATGATGGGAAAGAATTCTACAGAGGATGTTAATTATAAACCCGCCCATCTGGTGAAAATTGATTCCTTTTTAATGGATCAGTACGAAGTTACCAATGCTCAGTACTTAAAGTTTTGTGAAGCTACAAATCATCAGCTTCCTGAATTCTGGGGAATGGAAAAAGTTTAAAAGCGGACCTGAATACCCCAATGTTCCCGTGGTGGGAGTGAGTAGTTTTGATGCTGCAAAATATGCCGCCTGGATGAGGGAAACGATTGCCAACCGAAGCGGAGTGGGAGTATGCCGCACGGGGAGGCCTTGTGGATAAAAACTTCCCTTACGGGGATAAATTGGATTCTACGCAGGCCAATTTTGGGAAAAAGTTTAGGGGCATAATTGAAATAGGGAAGGGCAAGCCTAATGGATATGGACTATACGATATAGCTGGTAATGTGTGGGAATGGGTTAGCGATTTTTATTCCGAAAAGTATTACTCCGAATCACCTGTAGGAAATCCCCAGGGACCCAAATCAGGACGATTCAGGGTGATAAGGGGTGGAAGCTGGCATTCGGGAGGTATGTGCAATCAGGTACATTACCGTAACGGGCTGTCACCGTCCTGGGTCGATTTTGCTGTTGGTTTTAGATGTGTTAAAGACTTGAAATGATATGGCTTGTTAAAGGACTATGCTATACTTTTTTTTGTAAGCATAGCATAGCCAATAGTAAAATCTAAATACCGGACAAGCTTTATAACGGTTTGCTTAAAATTTCCGGATTGGTTTTGGCAAGTTTCAGTATAAGCTCCCCGAAAATGGTATTGGCCCAGGCAAACCAGCTTCTGGAGAAATCTTTAGGATCGTCCACATGAAACGATTCATGTATAAAGCCTGTGCCTGCATGCGTGTTTTTCAATGTTTTAAGGCAATATAAAATCTCTTCTTCCTTGGTACTGGTTAACGCTTGCATTACCAAACCCATTGGCCATATCTTTTTTTCTCCAACATGGGGTCCACCTATTCCTTTTGCAAATTTCCCTTCATTAAACCATGGGTTGAACTCACTTAATGAGAATTTACGGGTTTGTATATACGTAGGATCTTCTGTGGTGCAGTAACCAAGATATGGCAGGGAGAGAAGGTTGGGGACATTGGCGTCGTCCATAAACAAAGCATTACCAAATCCATCTATTTCCAGCGGATATATCGTTCCGGCATAAGGGTGTTGTAGCAGGGCGTATTTTTTCAATGCATTATCGACTTCCAGAGCTAATGTTTTACATTCAGCTGCAAAAGCCTGATCGTTTAATTTAGTGCTAAAAATCTCGTTTAATTGTTGCAGCGACACTACAGCAAACATGTTTGAAGAAACCAGATAAGGGTAAAATGTTGAATCGTCGGATGGACGAAACATAGAGTGGATGAGACCGATTTGCGGGTTGGATTTCCATAACCACTACCGTATTGAGAATCGGTAGGGGGAGCTGCTACCCTCTGGAAACGGTATGGACCTTTGTTTTCTTTTCTTTGTTGTTCCTTAAAGGTTTTCACAATTAGTTTCATGGCTTCTTTCCAATGATCGTCGAAAATAGATGTATCGCCTGTTGCTTTCCAATAACCATGTGCGAGCCTGATTACATAACATAGTGAGTCAATTTCCCATTTGCGTTCATGTACCCCGGGTTTCATATCTGTAAGATCGCCCACCCACTCACTTTTTTTATCAGGATCGTCGTAAAAAGCATTGGCATAGGGGTCGAGTAAAACAAATTCCGTTTGCTTGTTTACGACACCCTTTAGCAGATTTGTTAATCCGGCATCATCTTTTGCCAGCGGTAAATATGGCCAGACCTGGGCTGTGGAATCCCGTAACCACATGGCATCAATGTCTCCTGTGATAACATAGGTAAAGGGCTTTCCATTTTTTCATAATAGGTTACGGTGGTATCCAGGGTATTCGGAAAGCAGTTTTCGAACATCCAGGCCAGCTCCGGGTCTTTAATAACTGACCGGGTTTTTATAATGGCTTCCTCAACAGCTTTGCTGATAAATCTTCTCTTTTCCAACAGTGGGCGGTTCGATCTGAATTCGAGACCTTTCGATGAAAATGGCCTGACAAATACCGGAGAAGTAAACAGGGCTGCAGAGGTTAAACCTGATTGTGCTATAAATTTTCTTCTGTTCATGTTAACGTTTGTTGAAATTAAACTGCAAAATTAGATTTTTAAAGTTGCGAATGCTTACCATTCCTGAATTTTGAATTCGGAACAACAAAAAAAGCCGTTCATTTCTGAACGGCTTAAATAATTTTCAATACGAAGTTACTAAAATACCAGTGCTTTGAAATTATCTGTTTACCTGGTGTTTTTGTTAAAAATAACTTTTACTCTTTGTAAGCTTCAATCAAAACCTCAAGGATTTTTCTTCCGGCTTTGGCAACGGATGTGCCAGGGCCAAAGATGGCAACTACACCAGCTTTGTAAAGGAAGTCGTAATCCTGGGCAGGGATAACACCACCAGCAATTACCATGATGTCCTCGCGGCCAAGCTTTTTCAGTTCTTCCATTACAGCAGGAACCAGAGTTTTGTGTCCGGCAGCCAGCGACGAAACGCCTAATACATGCACATCGTTTTCAACGGCTTGTTTGGCAGCTTCGGCAGGTGTCTGGAACAATGGACCGATGTCTACGTCGAAGCCTAAATCGGCATAACCGGTCGACACTACTTTAGCACCGCGGTCGTGACCATCCTGACCCATTTTGGCAACCATAATACGTGGTTGACGGCCTACCATTTTGGCAAATTGTTCGCAAAGCTGACGAGCGGCTTTGAAGTCGTCGTCGTTTGCCGATTCGCTGGCGTAAACGCCAGAAATTGAACGTATCACGGCTTTATACCTCCCTGCTACTTTTTCGATCGCATCGGAAATCTCACCAAGGGATGCGCGTTTCTGGGCAGCATCAACAGCAAGCTCAAGCAGGTTCCCTTTTCCGGAACGTGCAGCTTCGGTGATGGCTTCGAGTGCAGCCTGAACTTCGGAGTTATTTCTTTCAGCTCTCAGTTTTTGTAAACGTTTGATCTGCGATTCACGAACCGCAGTATTGTCAATATCAAGAATTTCGAGCGGATCTTCTTTTTCGAGGCGGTATTTGTTCACACCTACAATGGTATCGCTGACCGCTGTCGATACGACCCTGTTTGCGGGCTGCAGCTTCTTCGATACGCATCTTTGGAATACCTGTCTCAACAGCTTTCGACATACCGCCCAATTCTTCCACTTCTTCGATCAGTTTCCATGCTTTATCTGCAAGTTCCTTCGTTAAAGCTTCAACATAGTACGAGCCAGCCCATGGGTCAACAGCTTTTGTTACGTTGGTTTCTTCCTGGATATATATCTGGGTGTTACGTGCAATACGTGCCGAAAATCGGTAGGTAAAGCAATGGCTTCATCGAGTGCGTTGGTGTGAAGCGACTGGGTGTGACCCAGCGCAGCAGCCATAGCTTCGATACAGGTACGTGCTACATTGTTGTAAGGATCCTGTTCTGTTAAGCTCCAGCCCGATGTTTGCGAGTGGGTACGCAAAGCCATCGACTTTTCGGACTTTGGCTCAAACTTCTTCACGATTTTGGCCCAGAGCATACGTGCTGCACGCATCTTGGCAATTTCCATGAAGTGGTTCATACCAATGGCCCAGAAGAACGACAAACGTGGTGCAAAAGCGTCGATGCTCAATCCTGCGCGGGTTCCGGTACGGAGGTATTCCAAACCGTCGGCAAGGGTGTAAGCAAGTTCGATATCGGCAGTGGCACCGGCTTCCTGCATGTGGTATCCTGAGATAGAGATGCTGTTGAACTTAGGCATGTACTTCGAAGTATATTCGAAAATATCGCCAATGATCCGCATACTCATTTCGGGAGGATAGATGTAAGTGTTACGCACCATGAACTCCTTCAGGATGTCGTTCTGGATGGTTCCGCTCAACTCTTCCAATTTTGCACCTTGTTCCAACGCCGCTACAATGTAGAACGCCATGATGGGAAGAACGGCACCGTTCATGGTCATGGAAACCGACATTTTGTTGAGGGGAATTGCATCGAACAATACCTTCATGTCGAGGATAGAGTCGATGGCCACACCGGCTTTACCAACGTCGCCGATTACACGTTCGTGATCGGAGTCGTAACCGCGATGAGTGGCAAGGTCGAATGCTACTGAAAGACCTTTCTGGCCAGAAGCCAGGTTACGGCGGTAGAAAGCATTCGATTCTTCGGCAGTAGAGAATCCGGCATATTGACGGATGGTCCATGGCTGCATTACATACATGGTACTGTAAGGGCCACGCAAGAAAGGAGCAATACCTGCTGCATAGTTCAGGTGTTCCATTCCAAGCAGATCCTCAGCAGTATAAGCTGGCTTCACAGGAATAAGTTCCGGTGTAAGCCAGGTCGCCTCAGCAGCCAACTTTCCCGGGTTGCTGGTGGTCGTTTTTATATTTATCTTACTAAAATCAGGCTTCATAATATAATTTGATTGTCTTCGTCTGTGGACTGTGGTCCGTCGACTGTCGACTAATTAATATTTAATTCTTTAGAAAAATACTTCAGCGTCTCCAGGACATTTGACCTCATACTAATAAAATTCTTCACGCCTTTGGCTTCGAGTTCGGGTTGACAGGCAGGAGCGCCGGCTACAACCAGAATGGCTTTATTGCCCAATTTTTCGAGAGCTTCGGGAGCAAAAGCAGCATATTCATCATCGCTCGAGCAGAGTACTACGATATCGGCTTTGGCAGCAAAAGCAGCATTTACACCTTCGTCAACAGTTTTGAAACCGTTGTTGTCGAGGATTTCGAAACCTGCGCAGCCAAAAAAGTTACCGGAGAACTGCGAGCGTGCCAAACGCATCGAAAGACTGCCAATAGTGAGCATGAACACTTTCGGGCGGCGTCCGCTGAAATCCACTTTCGTGCGTAGTTCTTCAAAGGCATTGGCACCACGGTAGGTATTCAAAGGCTCTACGAGACAATCGTCGTCGCAGCCATCGCATTTTCCATCCTTGCAGTGGCACGATACAGTCTGGTCGTCGGGTTTGGAAGTAAGTATTTCCTTAGTGTTAGGGTACTGATTGATTCCCAAAATAATCTCGCGACGGGTGGCGATGGCCATATCACGTTTCTGGGCAACTTCCTTCACCTTGGCCTGAATAAAGCCTTCTTTAACGGCAGCAATAAATCCACCTTTATTCTGAACTTCGAGGAACAGATTCCAGGCTTCTGTAATGATGGCATCGGTTAAGTTTTCGATATAATAAGAACCAGCCGATGGATCAACAATTTTATCGAGATACGATTCTTCTTTGAGAATTATCTGCTGGTTGCGGGCAATACGTTCGGCGAAATCGGTTGGCTTTTCAAAGGTAACGTCGAAAGGCATTACGGTGAGTGAGTCAACGCCGGCAATCACAGCCGACATGCTTTCGGTGGTAGTACGGAGCATATTTACATAAGCATCGTACATCGAAAGGTTATAGTGCGTTGTTTCGGCATGGATAAACATGGCTTCTTTCACTTTTGGATCGTAAGCCTCAACCATCTTTGCCCAGAGAAAACGGGCGGCACGGAATTTTGCTATTTCCATGAAGTAGTTGGCACTTACCCCGAAGTTAAACTTCACTTTAGAAGCAAGCTGAGCTACTGAAAACCCTTTTTCGGTTAGTACATTGAGATATTCGGCACCCATGGAAAGCGCAAAACCAAGTTCCTGAACCACACTTGCTCCTGCATTGGAGAAATGAACGCCGTTAACTGCAAAAGCACGGAATTTTGGAAGAGAAGCAGTGTTGTTGAGAATAGCGGTTAAGCGTTCAACCGACTTCTCCATGGAACCGCCACAGAAATTGCCTTTCTTAACCAGACGACCAAAAGGATCGTAGCTGAATGATCCTTCCAGGGTGTTGTCGTACTTCATCTCCTTTACATATTGTGCAAAAAGTTCTGAAACAGCAGCACAACCATGCCCTGAGAAATTTACCTCTACAGCTCCCAGACAGATATCTTTTAAAAGGGTAGTAAGCCCCTGTTTGGTAAGCTCGGTTTCTTTCTGCAAAACAAATCCCAGAGAAGTAATTCCCTTGTTCAATATCTCAAGTGCTTTTTTGTTGGCACTTTCTATGTTCTCAACCACAATATCCTGGCGTACAAACCAGTCATTACCTGTGGTCTTCTTTCCCCGAATAAACGGAAATTCTCCCGGAGTACCGACCAGGTAACCGAGTTTTTGAAGGTCTTCTGCCCTGTAATAAGGCCTCACTTTAATCCCTTCGTTTGTTTTCCATACCAGTTTTTTCTCGTAATCAGCACCTTTCAGGTCGACCGCTATTTTGGCCTCCCAGTCCTGTGTGCTGACAGGTGGAAATTCACTGAATAATTTTTGATTTACATCCGACATATATTTTGACCTTTTTAAAAATAAAACGCCAAAGTTAATCCAAAATGCCTAACGATGGTTCATGATTTACAGCATTTTATTAAGAAGCAATTTTTTATTTTAAAAACTTTTAAACATCAGCCAATTATTTTCAAACATCAGGAGCAAAAGGCCGTATAACCATCCGGTTTTTGAAAACAGAATTCCTGAATTTATTTCGGATTGAGCATATAAACATGAAGTTATTTCTCTTTAGTATTTTTATTCTCCTTTATTCCATGGCTGAGTTAGGTGCTCAGGTGAACTATTATTCTTATCAGTCTGGCGATTGGAATTCTGCAACTACCTGGACAACAGATCCCGGTGGAACACTCTGGGTACAAGGCGGAATTCCGGGTAACAGTGATAACGTTATCATTTTAAACGGTCGTACTGTCAGGATTGATGATAATGCGAGGAATATTAATTCCTTAATTATCAGTTATGGTGGCACGGTGGACCTCCAGGGTACTTCCGGTCACAATTTTTGGAATGGTAGGCGGACAAGGTTTACTGCGTTCCAGGTCCTCAAAATTTTCCTGGTGGTAATTTTGCAGGTTTTGTAAGTTCTACGGGAGGGACCATCGAGTTTTACAATCTTACCGGAGCCCTGCCCATGCCATCGTCACCGGCGAATACATTTAATAACCTGATGATCACCAAAGACAATGTTGCAGGCGCAACTTATACCTGCACGCTCAACAACGATTTAACCATAAATGGCGACCTGATATTATCCAATACACAAAATGCAGGAACCAACGCATTGAATATCGGCAATAATGCTACTGTCCGGACAATCATTATTTATGGCAGTTTAAAGAATTCTGCCGGTTGCTCTCTGGGAGTTTCAGCTTTTAATGTTTTACATAACCTTACTATTTTCGGTGATTTAATTAACTCCGGCACCATTGACCTAAACAACAACGCTGCAAATGCTGCTAATACCCAGGGTGCTGCACGCATAACTTTTAAAGGAGCAACCAATAACATCGTTTCAATAAATGCTACTACTGCATTTTACGATTTCTGGATCGATAAAGGAGTTGACCAAACGCCGATACTGGAAGTATTTTCCACTTCCCCTGTCGCGCCTTTCCAGGGTTATAGCAGTCCCAAATATTCTATCAACCTTGTTTCGGGAACTTTAAAGCTTGGAACGAATATCAATGTACCACTGGTTGTATCAGGAGGAAATTTTGATATTTCAACCAATTCCAACAACAAAGCC
>JAAUTT010000126.1 GCA_012031335.1 Bacteroidales bacterium
GGTTATCGTCATTGCGAGGAAAGAAGCAATCTATCATTTAGGAGGATAATGATTGTTGTATCGGGGTAAAAACGGACAGGTTGCTTCGTCGTTCCTCCTCGCAATGACGGTAATGTACGCTGGGGTAAAAGGGACAGATTGCTTCGTCGTACCTCCTCGCAATGACGGGGTTATAGATGATATTTCGGTTGGAGGTTACCGTATAATTACTTTTTTGTAATAAAGAAGGGGTGGGTTATTATTTTGGGACTGGTAAAACAATCGCATAAAACTTTTGTATATTGTTTAATATTTTATAAAAGATTCATGAACAGGGCTATTGTTACAGGTGCGGGCATTGGAGGGATTGCTGCTGCTATCCGTTTGGCAGCCCGGGGTTATGCGGTAGATGTTTTTGAGGCTTCGGACCAACCGGGTGGTAAGCTTACTGAGATCAACAAAAACGGGTACCGCTTCGATGCCGGTCCGTCGCTTTTCACCTTGCCGGAACTGGTCACAGAGTTATTTGAACTTTGCGGGGAAAAACCTGAAAATAGTTTTCGTTTTCAAAGTCTGGAAGTCATTTGCAAATATTATTATCCCGATGGCACCATCCTGAAAGCATATCAGCAACCCGACAGATTTGCTGCAGAGATTCAGGATGTATTAGGGGAGGAGAAGGAGAACGTGCTGAAGTTTCTGGACAGGAGTCGCGAAATATATGAACTAACAGCACCCGTATTTATTTTCAGGTCGTTTCACAAGCTATCCACATTTTTATCCCGGCCTTTTCTGAAGGCGCTGTTACGCTGGCATCGTCTCGATCCATTGCGCACCATGCACCAGGCTAATCAGGCATGGTTTAAAGATCCCAGACTCGTTCAGTTATTTGACCGCTATGCTACCTACAATGGCTCCGACCCCTATAAGGCTCCCGCCACCCTGAATGTTATCCCCCACCTTGAACATAACAAAGGAGCCTTTTTTCCTGAAAAGGGGATGTACGATATTGTGAAAACACTTGTGGCTCTATCGGAAAGGCATGGCGTGAGGTATCATTACAGCGAACCCGTTGAGTCGATTGTAAGCGAAGGCAATACGGTTACCGGGGTCAGAACACCCTCAGGTATTTACAAAGCTTCGCTGGTGGTGAGTGATATTGATATTGTACATACTTACAGGTTGCTGAACCGTAAACTACCCGACAAATTTTTAAAGCAGGAACGTTCGAGCAGTGCCCTGATCTTTTACTGGGGAATCACGAGGGAGTTTCCGGAGCTGGAGCTTCATAACATCCTGTTTGCGAAGCATTACGAGGAAGAATTTCAACATTTGTTTCATTCGAAAACCATATACCACGATCCCACCATCTATTTATTTATAAGTTCGAAAATTGTTGCCGGCGATGCACCGGCAGGATGCGAAAACTGGTTTACCATGATCAATGTTCCCGAGAATGACGGGCAGGACTGGAGTACTTTCGTTAAACAAGCCAGGAAGCATATTATCAGCAAAATAAGTGCTGTATTGGGGACAGCGATAGAACCCCTGATAGCCTTTGAAGAAATACTGGATCCTGTCAAAATAGAACAATACACTTCATCTTTTCACGGATCGTTATACGGCAACAGCTCTAATAATCGTTTTGCAGCATTTCGCCGGCATCCGAATTTTTTAAGGTCGGTGAAAGGCTTCTTTTTTACCGGAGGGAGTGTTCATCCCGGAGGAGGCATCCCATTATGCCTGGCTTCAGCAAAAATTGTGGATGGGATGGTTGGAGACAAAAGTTGAATTGTACACATATCTTACCATTACAAATAACGAAAGCCTGTAAAATGCCTATGGATAAACTCTGCCCGGTGGCTTTTAATTCAGCCTCAGGCTATCGAAAGTTTCGAACAAGGTATTGACAAAACACCCCTCTTTCAGAATGTATGCGGTAGCGCCATTCGATTTGTACTGACCGATAAGTTCATCATCCTCACTCTTTGACAGCACAATCACCGGCACCGAATCATTTATCTCCCGGATTTTGATGAGCGCTTCCAGGCCGGTCATCAGGGGTTCGTTATTTCCAATAAATGAATGATCCAGAATAATAACATTAGGTTTTGTATGCATGGCTTTCAGGCATTCCTCGGCATTGGAAAACACCATCACCGAATAGCCTTCTTTTCCGATAAAAGAATATTCAAGAAAATGTCTTATTAGTTTATCATCATCCACCACAAATATGATTTTTTCCTTCATAGACAATTAATTTAAGGGGGGACTATTTAATATTTTAATAATTAAGATTGTTAGCGGTACAAAGTTAGATAATTTGCTCATGTATGACATTTCTTTTTGCAAATACTCATCTCCTGTTTTGGGCTATATGTCAAAAACTTTATGTTTGGAGCGGATGGTAAAAGTAAAACAGCTGCCTTCGCCGGGGGCGCTTTCTACCCAGATCTGACCATCGTACATCCTGATAAATTCCTTGCAGAGCAGCAGGCCCAGGCCGGTTCCGGTTTCATTATCCGTACCGGGCGAACTGCGGACTTTGTCGAGTCGGAACAGGTCGGCCAACATCGATTCGTCCATGCCGATACCGTTATCTTTCACGCTGACTTCCACCCAATCGCTGTTTTCAATTGCTGCGATGTAAACTTCACCACCATTACCGGTATATTTGATGCCGTTAATGATCAGGTTTCGCAGGATAGTCTGAAATATGGAAGGATCGGTATAAGCCTCCATCAGCGGATCGATGTTGTTTTTAAGGATATACTTTTTGTGACACTTTGTAATTCAATGGGTTCGATACATTTATCTACAGCTTCTTTCAGGTTGATGGTGGTTGGGGTAAACTGAATTTTCTTCATTTGGGTATATGCCCATCCCAGCAGGTTCTGCAGTAACTCATAGCCATTTTCTGCGGCTTTATGCATATATCCGGCAATCTGTTTCAGCTCCTCATCATCATAAAATTTAAGCCGGTCGAGAATGAGGCTGCTCATGCCCATCATAGCCTGGAAGGGATTGCGGAGATCGTGAGCTATGATAGAGAAGAACTTATCCTTGGTGGCATTCAGCTGATACACTTCTTCGCGGGCAAGCTGCAGATCGGTCTGATTTCTTATTCGCAGAACAAGTTCCCGGGCGTTGTAGGGTTTGGTGATATAATCCACCCCACCGGCTTCAAAACCCAGGATGATGTCGTCGGTATCATTTCGGGCGGTGAGAAAGATCACAGGAATATTGCTTGTACGGGGGTCTTTTTTGAGTAACCGGCACACTTCCAGTCCGTTCATACCTGGCATTTGCACATCGAGCAATATCAGGTTAGGCATAGCATTGGCGGCCAGTTCCAGCGCTTTTGGGCCGTTACTAGCAAAAATCACATCGTAACCTTCGCCCATGAGGGTTTTGCCTATAACCTTCAGATTTTCGGGAATATCGTCCACCAGCAAAAGCATGGGAGGTTTGGATGCAGTTAAATCAGGCCGGATCATATTTTTTCTAAGTTTTTTAATAATATCATTCAGGGCATCCAGTTTATCGACGATCTGGTTTTCCTCGAAGGAATTAGCCACTGCGGTGAGTTCTTTTGAATACTTAACAAGCTGGCGTATATTGGTTTTTGATCCCAATTCTCCCAACTCGCGTGCAAACTGAATCACATTGTTTACCACCAGTATCTTTTTGAGGTCGGCAATACGGGGGATATATTTCTTTTCGAGTTCCAGGATAAGGGCCTGTATTTTGTCGCCTCTGATTTCCGGTTCAGTTTCGTCGGTTGAGGAGTATTCGCTGTATAGTGCCTCATTGATAGAAAAAGGCAGGAATTTGGAGATAGCCTCCAGCAGTTTGCTCCTGCTCACTGGTTTTTGAATGTAAAAGTTGAATAACTTATTGATACGTTCCGTATTATCCTTTTTCGAGGTTGCAGTAAGTGCAATAACAGGAATATCCCTGGTACTCTCATCGGCCCGTATTAATCCGGTCGCCTCGTAACCATCCATTCCGGGCATCTGGATATCCATCAGGATCAAATGAGGTTTTAGTTTTTTGGCCAGGTCCACTGCCTTTATTCCGTCCCATGCTTCGACTATATTGAGGTTTAATCCTCCCAGGAAATTATTGAGGATCCGTCGGTTTGAGTCGATGTCTTCGACGAGCAGCACGGTAGCCTTTCGAAATATACGATTCGGCCGGAATTTCCGTGTCGCCCATATCCGAGAGCTGTTCGCACCTTACTGTAGAGACCACCACATTATTAAAGGACACCTTAAATACCGAACCTTCGTTGGGAACACTTTTCACTTCAATTGTTCCGTTCATCATTTCGACCAGGCGTTTGGTTATGGTAAGTCCGAGTCCTGTACCCCCATACTTGCGGGTACTTTGTCCTTCCTGCTGGTGAAAAGCATCGAAGATACGTTCGGTTTGGGCTGGTGAAATGCCAATACCAGTGTCGCTAACTTCGAGATACACATCCACGCGGCTCTTGTCGGATGGGGAGTAACTGCAGCCGATAACGATATCTACATTGCCGGCATGGGTAAATTTAAGTGCATTACCCACCAGGTTGAGGAGTATCTGCCGGATACGGGTGCTATCAAGCAGCAGGCTTTGGGGCAGTTCCTCCGAAATGCTAAGGCTGAGGCATATTCCCTTTTTATCAGTCCTGGTATCGGAAAATGCGGATCAGCTCTTCGGCAATGGATCGTACATCGGTGAGTTCGTACTGGATATTCATCTCCCTGGCCTCAAATTTTAGAAAAGGTCGAGGATATCGTTGATAAGGTTCAGAAGGTTCCGGCCGCTGGTAATCACCCCATGGAGGTAGTCTTTCCCCTGATCGTCGGTTATCAGGTTCCTGAGCAGGTCAGCATATCCCAGGATAGCGTTCATAGGGGTACGGATCTCGTGGCTCATATTGGCAAGGAAGGCTGTTTTAAGGGCATCCGATTCTTCCGCTTTGAGTTTGGCAATTTCAAGTTCAAGGGTTCGTTCCTTCACAAGCACTTCGAGGTGGTTTCGGTGAAGCATCAGCTCCTCATTCTGCCGGGCTATCTCATTCTGCTTCGTTTGCAGGGTGCTGTTTATCTCACGCAGTATCTCCCCCTGCCGCAGCAGTTCGTTATGCTGGACTTGCAGCTTTCCTTTCTGGTCCTCGAGAACCTGGTTGAGCTCGGACAGTTCGGCAGTACGTTCAACAACGCTCAGTTCCAGCTGCTTTTTCTGTTTACCGAGGTTTCGCACCTTTACAAGGTATACAGCCAGCAAAAGAAAGGATACCATAATAATATAGAACAACCTGAAATACCATGTTTTCCAGAAAGGAGGTGTGATGATTATTTTCAGCGCGATACCTTCGTGGTTCCACACCCCGTCGTGGTTGGCGGCTCTAACCCTGAAGATATAAGTACCCGGAGAAAGATTGGTGTAACCGGCAATATTTTGGCGGCGGGTAACCCAGTCGTTATCGAAGTTTTCCAGTTTATAGGCATATAAATTATTTTCGGGGTACCGGAAATTAATGGCCGAAAAGGTAAACGTGACAGACGACTGGTTATAATTAAGCCTGATCTCTTTCGTTTCTTCGATATTTTTCTCAAGTATCCCGTTGGGAGATGGCTGAACAGATTTATTGAAGAGTTTCATGTCGGTAAGGATGATCCGGGGAGGAGTAGTATCCACCGAAATCGATTCGGGAAGGAAAGAAATAAAACTCTCGGTACGACCGAAGTATAACATTCCACGCTTTGATTTATACACGGAGCGGGTAATAAATGTGCTGAAGTTATTCTGATCGTAGAAGAAATAATTGATCACCCTACCTGTTGAAGTGTTAAAGCAGCTTAAGCCATTGCTGCCCGATATCCAGAGATTTCCGCGATTATCTTCCTCCATAGCAAGCAGGATATCGTTGGGCAAGCCATGGGCCGACTGGTAGCCTGTGAAACCCCCGTTTTTGCGGTTGTAGCGGTTTAAGCCAGTGTTGGTAGCCGCCCACAGTTCCTTTTTTGAAGAGAGGAAGAGCTGGTTTACGTAGTTACTGCTGAGGGAAGCAGTATCGTTGAGGTTATGAATATGAAAAGACATAGCCAGCGAACGAGGATTAATCCTGATGATACCCGCGCCATGCGTACCTACGAGGATATCCCCGTTAACATCCCGGCAGAGCGAACGCACATGGTAGAGACTTGTTCCCAGGTGTGTAGAAGTTTTGTCGATCAGGATTTTGTATTTACGGGTAGCGGCGTTGAACCGTACGAGTCCGCTGTTAGTACCCAGCCAGTAAATGCTATCGTTTCCCGGAGCAAGCTCCAGTAGTCGTCCATGCTATAAACCCCCTCCACAGGAGGAAGAGTAAACCAGGGTTCGAAGACATCGGACCTGCGGTTGAGTTTGAGCACCTCGAGGGCAGTGCCGGCATATATATCCCCCTTGTCATCGCGCAAGAGCGATTTGTACCAGTAATATCCGGGAGTGGAAGCACGGACCTTACAGGGTGTAAAGGATTTGCTACCAGGGAGTTGTTTGTATAAGCCTATATCAGTAGCAAAATAAAGTGTTCCCTGATCATCATCGAGGATATCGTTGATCTGGTTATTGATGTTACCACTTCGAATCCGGGTGACTTCAAAATTCTGTTCCCGCCGGAACAGCTGCAGTAAACCATTATTTCGTATACCAGCCCAGATATTGCCTTCCTTATCCTCGCATAAGGCACGTATGTACCCGTTATATATTCTGCTGAAGCCGCTGAGGACAGCCATTTCGGTTTTCGCATCAGGACTATTCGAGCGGATGAGACCATCGTCGGTAGCGATCCAGTAATATTTATCCCTGGCATGCAGCAGGCCGTATATGGCAAAGCCCCTCTTTCTCCACAAGTCGAGCTGAGGCTGTTCAACGGCCAGGTAGCTGTTAGTATTAATATTGTACTGCTGGAGGAACTTAGCAGGCATGCCCCACCATATGTTACCGTTATTATCGGCGAGTGTAGCCCATGCGATAGAATTGGCAATCCCATTCCGGCCCGTAGCATCGAAAGGTAGCTGCCGGAATTGTTGTGTGGCGGGATTGAAGATACTGATTCCCCCTTCCCAGGTGCCAATCCACAGGTTATCCTCACCATCTTCAGTAATGGACAATACTTTATTGGACGAGAGAGAAGCAGGGTTATCGGGGTCGTTTTTTAAAATACGGTAAAGGTTAGTTTGTGTTTATCGAAGAGGTTCAGTCCGCCACCATCCGTTCCAACCCACAGGCGTCCTTTTCTGTCCTGGAACATGCAAAACACCTCGTCGTGACTAATGCTGTGAGGGATTTCGCCGTTATGGCGGAATACGGTGAAGTCGTCCGTTTGGCGGTTATATCTGTTTAAGCCGCCCCCTCTGGTGCCCACCCACAGGATACTGTCGCGGTCCTCGTAGATAAACAGGATATTGCTACTGCTGATGCTGCCTTTTTCGCGAGCATTGTAGCGGTAAATTTTGAAGTTGACACCATCGAAACGGTTCAGGCCATCTTCGGTACCAATCCATATGTAACCCAGATGATCCTGTTGTATACATAACACATTGTTATTGGACAGGCCCATACTGGAGTTGTAGGTACGGCGGATATAGGAAGCGGATTCCTGCGAGCCTGCAGAAACGGTCAGGCAAAGAAATACAATAAGCAAAAAGAAGTAATAAACTTCTTTAAAACCAGGAAACCAATAAGAAAAAACGTTCGTGCCGGGGTTCATCAATAGTAGCTTAGCATCCATACATCCCAAAAGACACGTTAAGTTAATAAATTGAAATTATTTACAAACCATAATTATGAAATTAATTGGAAAATAGTGAAGGATGAGGATTGATGAATGAGGGAAATGATGAATGTTTAATGTTGAATGATGAAACCCCAACCCCTTGAAAAGGGGGCTATAACTGGTGGGTATTCTATAATAGCTTTACGTTAAAAACTTACAGGTTGCTTCGTCGTGCCTCCTCGCAATGATGGTAATGTGCGCTGGGGTAAAAAGGGACAGATTGCTTCGTCGTACCTCCTCGCAATGACGCGTTAGGGGATGACATTTGGGTGAAAGCGGACAGGTTGCTTCGTCGTGCCTCCTCGCAATGATGGGGTTTGGAATGAGATGCACGGGTTATCGTCATGGCGAGGAACGAAGCAATCTATTATTAGGAGTGTGATGATTGTTGTAATGTGGTAACAACGGACAGGTTGCTTCGCTGCGCTCGCAATGACGCGGGTTACTGGCGACAACTATACATTGTTTAAAAGTTAGCCGGGAAGGTTAAAGGATATGTCAGACTGTTTAAAAACTGGCAGACATGGAGCATCAATTCAAAAAGAAAAATAATTGAATATCAAAACTTATTTAGTTAGGGTGACTTTTTGATTGTTATCGCCCGGTAATTATACGGCCCTGTTTTTTTTCGTGTACGGGAGATTTATCGTCGAACTGCAGATGAATAATGCGCCCGTAACGTTCGGGGTAAACTTCGAGATTAGGGTATTTCATAAAAGAATAGTAATCTTCCTGTTCTTCATCACGACCGGCAGAACGAAAAGGTTCCGTTAACCGGTTTATCCACCCGGAAATAATTCTATGAAATTTGAAGCTTATCATAATCAATGTATTAAAGTGCATAAACAGGTAATTCCGTTATAGGTTTTGTACGTTCATATGAAATCAGTATACGGAATGAGAACGAAAAATATTGCTTTATTCGATGTAATTTTTATAATTTTTTCCGGCTGCTGTTTTTTGTAGGTGAAATGGTGTTGTAATAAGACGAAAAAAGGAGGAGTGAGGAAAATGATGAAACCCCAACCCCTTGAAAAGGGGCTATAACTGCTCGTTGTTCTATAAGTAGCTTTTAGGTAACAACGGACAGGTTGCTTCGCTTCGCTCGCAATGACGCAGTTTGGAATGAGATGAACGGATTAACTTTATTGCGAGGTACGAAGCAATCTATCATTTATTAGCGAGATGATTGTTGTACTG
>JAAUTT010000127.1 GCA_012031335.1 Bacteroidales bacterium
GAAATTTGACCGGATACTGTCGAGCGTATTTATATTAATGGCAGTAACCTTACCGATGGAAATTAAAAGAATCGGTTCGTATACACCAATACCAAATGGTATTTGGTCTGTTATTGAATCCTCAAAAACATTACTAATTACTTTATTCATTTTGCTAAATCTAACCTTAACGGTATCGTCTAAAATTTGAATCTGATTTTTATAAGTGTCATAAAGCATTTTACTTATTTCAGCCGTTCTTTTTGAATTTTTCTCGAGATTCATGAAAATTTCCCCGTAAATCATCCCCCAAACTGGTTCGGCCGAATTACAGTAAATCAATGTTGCACGGTAATAATTGGATGGGAAACGAGGTTCGGCGGCAATACCATCTTCATAAAAACGAATAGCTTCAAGATATTTTTGCTGATTCCAAAATACATTACCTTTTTCGAGATACAACCTCCCCGATTTTGGAAATTTCTTCAATCCTTTGTCATATGTTTTTAAAGCCTCCTCAGGTTTACCTGATATATCCAGCAAATTCCCCAACATTTGAAAACATTGATCGTTGGAATTTTTATATTTAACAGCTTTTTCGTAAAAAATCAGTGATGATTTGTATTCTTCCTTTAAAAAGTAGGCATAACCAATTTCATAATCATAAATGTAATTATCCTTATCAAGTCTTTTTGCTTGCTGTAGCAGGGCAATTGCCTCATCGGGGAAACCGTCATCAATAAGCTTTACAGCCTTTTTGACATTACTTTCGGCTAATTCCGATTTATTCTGTGAAAAAACAACCCCGGTAACGGATAAAAAAATACAAAACAAAATTTGCTTCATAACGCCATAGATAGTTAGCCTTTAGTTTTGTTATTTATCTATGATTAATTATCTATAAAAATATATATTTAGCTCAATACAAGGGAAAAGAGGCAACATTTATTTAACAAATAAATAAATTTTTCGCAAAACCCCGATCACTAGGATATTTGGAACATTTTTTACAACTGAACTGTTTCTTTGAAAAAGAACAATTGTATGAAAAGAAGGGATAGTTACCTCACAATTGGTGCTGTTGGATTAGGAGCAGTACTTGCCTATTCATACCTGACAAAGAAAAAGAATATTTATGATTTAACCGGAAAGATAGTACTTATAACCGGTGGCTCACGAGGACTTGGGTTGAATATTTCCCGTCAGCTATTAAGGATGGGTGCCAGGGTGGTTATTTGCGCACGCGATATAAATGAACTTGAGGGCGCTGTACTTGAGCTATCAGGTCCGGGAAACAAGGTAATGGCTATTCAATGCGACACTACCGATAAATTGCAGGTAGATAAAATGATTACAATGATTAGAGACAGGTGGGGAAGCGTGGATGTTCTCATAAACAATGCAGGGATAATCCAGGTAGGCCCTTTCGAAAATATGACTACAGCCGATTTTGAAAATGCTATGAAAACCCATTTCTGGGCCCCTCTATACACTACCATAGCCGTTTTGGAGGATATGAAAAATAAGAATAACGGAAGAATTGTCAATATATCATCCATAGGAGGCAAAGTGGCCATTCCGCATTTACTTCCCTATACAGCCAGTAAGTTTGCCCTTAACGGTCTTTCGCAAGGTTTGAGAAGCGAACTGAAAAAGCATAATATAATCGTTACTACAATTAGCCCTGGCCTAATGCGTACCGGCAGCATTCATAATATCACCCTAAAAGGCCAGCACAAAAAGGAATATGCCGGATTTAGTATATTGAGCGCTATGCCTCTCCTTACCGTAAGTGCGTCGCATGCAGCAGCAAGAATTATAAAAGCAGTTCAATTTGGCGAAGCTTCGGTTACAATTTCTTTACCTGCTAAAAGTATTGGCCTCTTTTTATAAAAAATTTCCCGGGTTAACCACCGACATTTTCTCGTTAATCAATCAAATTTTACCCGGAGCTACTGAATCATCGCACGGAAAAACCTCTGAAGAAAGTTATTCAACCATATCACCATCAGTAACAACGGTTCTCGCCGATAAGGCAGCGGGTGAAAACAATGAAATTTTAAAGGAAAGCCAATACCCCTAAAGTATTTCAAACTGATAATTGTCTTCCTACAAACATCATTATAAACAATTTGGAAATCTGAATTTTAGATATTTAAAAAATTTCATGATAACTTATATATAGTTCTGCATATTTTTATAACTTGATTGGCATTTCATTTACTAATCCGATAAGCCTTTTTGGAAGTAAGTTTACTGGGTTATTAAACAGAAACGAATAACAAACCTAACTATTACATGGTCGATTTTTCCACAAGAAACATGCGTAGCAGATACCTGCTGTTGATATCATGTTTATTCGTTATGCTTCCCTTTTCGGAAAGCCTTAGAG
The DNA here is from genome assembly GCA_012031335.1 of Bacteroidales bacterium. Next base: position 2,372 of record JAAUTT010000127.1, read on the forward strand.
CACAAACCCCGGGTATGATTTACGAAAATCCAGGCATTACTGTTCTGGACCCGAATGGCGATGGATATGTATCCGCTACGGTCAATGGGTTTATTTCGGATGATGATGCGGAAAGTGAAATCGATTATGTATCTATCGCGTTTAAAGAAACGGAACCCACCAGCGATCCGGGTCCGGGGCCTAACTGCAGCTTTAATGACATTGTGGACACAGGTTCGGAAGAGCCTATTTTTGTTAATTTCGATGGCACTTACCTTCGTTTCAGGTTCAGACTGGGAAATACATCACCCAATTCCAAAGGGTACAGTATATTTATCGATAGCGACCAGAAATTCGGTTTTACGGGAACAAACAAAGACCCAAATGCTGTTGCAGGCAATCCGGGGTTTGAAATAGAAGTGGTTTTAATGACCAACTTTGGTGTAGCAGTTTACAATGTAGATGGAACTACTACCCCGGTGCAGGTAGTTGGATATGCCACAAATCCTTACACTTCGCATTGCCAGAAATCAGTTGCTCTAACTACCAATTGTGGAAACATAGATGTTTTCTATGACTTTTTTATACCTTTTCTCAAATCTCCGGCAATTTCAGTGTAACAGCTTCCACTCCGCTTCGATTTGTAGGAGCTACCAGCATGAATCCTGCCGCAGGAATCGGAAATAACGCCATTTCTGATTTTGGAGGAATTGACGATTCAAAATACGGCAATAGCTTCGATCTGCTTTCGGAAGCCCTGGCCAACAACAGCACTCCGGCTTCCCTCACCAACATCCAGGCTGGGAATCCTGTTCCTGATCGCTCTGCATGCCCTAATATCAATGGAATAAATACATCTGCTACAGCTATTTCCGGAACCTCCACCGAAGCCGACAATACATTAATAACCGTAAATATTTACCAGTCCGACGGAACCACTCTGCGCGCCACAGGAACTGCTCTTGTGAGTGGCAATACCTGGTCAGTTAATGTTTCCGGTTTGCTTCCAGCAATAACCCTTGCCGGAGATAACATTGTTAAAGCAACAGCGACTGCACCTGGCAAAGGACTCTCGGCCGACAATTGCGATGTGGAAACAGTTACCAGTTGTACAGTAACAACGGCAATTCCAACATCAACCGAAATAAAGCCCATAGCCGGAAATAAAGGTTTTGATGTAATTCTGCCCACAAGGCCAATTGGAACAATTATAACATTATACAATAAAACTTATGGTGTACAAGATATTACAGCAACCGGCCTTACCCTTAAAACACCCGCCAGCAATCCTGTTACCACAACAGCAAGTCCCCAAACCATAAGCTTTGAATGCCAAACCGGCAATTGTTTTGGAAATGGAGCCTACTATTTCACCTTTCAGGAACCGGGAAAATGCATTTCTGCATTTTATATGGCATGCGATTATACCACAGGCTTACCCAGTACAACACCTGCGATAACAACCAATCCGATTACAACCGAGACCACCACTATTGCCGGTACAGGAGTTAGCGGTTCAACCATATACCTTTATGGTGATGATATTTTACTTGGAACAGCTTTGGTTAACGGATCCAATACATGGACGGTTACCGTTTCTCCGGGGGTTATAAAACAATGCATGACTGTAATGGCCACGCAGCTAGAGACAGGAAAATGTATTTCGGCTGCAACATTGGCCAAAACAGCAGTTTTGACAGCTAACGCCCCGGTTATTACAGGTTCGTATTGCATTCCATCGGCTACAACTGTTGCAAATGTTTCCGGAGTTTATAGCGGAACAGCAGGTGACTCTATTCATATCTATGATAATGGCACCAAAGCAGGATCAGCTATATGCGATGCTTATGGCAAATGGTCGGTTACCGGCTTAAATATTGCCATTGGCAGCACCATTACGGCAAAGGCATCCAAATACCCTTGTTTGGGAATAAGTGTTTCATCAAATGCTGTTATAGTTACTACAATCTCAACAAATCCTGCCGGAATTGCAATTACAGGTCCGGTAGAGGAGAATACGCTATCGGTTAGTGGTACAAATGGAAGAAACGGTGATCTTTTAAAACTTTATATCGACGAATCGCTGCTTGGTTCGGTAACCGTTCCGGCATCAGGAAACTGGACAATCCCTTTAAACCCTGCTGATCTATATGCAGGAGGAAATCTGACTGTAACATCCACCACAGGAGTCAACTGCGAAAGTTCACAATCGGGCATCCTGGCTACTGTAACCTGCATAGCTCCCATTACCACTCTCAGTCTATCCCCGGCAACAGTGCAGATTTGTGCAGGAAATACCATTTCAGTCACCGTACAGTTACCGGAAAGTGGCGTAATTTACCAGCTTTATAACGGAGCAACGGCTACAGGATCATCGGTATATGGATCCGGAGCCAGCATTATTTTGACCTCGGGTAATTTATACAGTACAACAACATTATCGGTAAGGGCTTCGAAAATATCGCCCGTGGCTTGTTTTTCAACACTTACATCAACCGTTGCGGTAACGGTAAATCCACTCCCAACCACCAGTTTAACAGTTTTGCCGGCTACTGCGAATGTCTGCAGTGGCACAACCAAAACTATAACAGTTGCCAATTCGCAATCTGGAGTAAATTATGTATTGAAAGATATTTCAGATAATTCGGTTGAAAGTGCAACAGTTGCCGGTACAGGATTGGCTGCACCAATTTCCTTAACAACAGGTATTCTCAACAATTCTGTTACACTTAAGGTTGCTGCGAGCAATGCTTCCACAGGATGTACGGCCGATCTCACATCCCAATCGGCATTAACAGTTGGGCCCTGTGCAGACATATCCATTGGCAACGCCACTTTGGATGAGGGTAATGCAGGCACCAAAAAACTTTTCCTTTACGGTAAGCTTGTCCGAAACTTTAGGGTCCAACATTACCATAGATTATGCCTCCTCCGATGGGAGTGCTGCCACAACAGATAATGATTATGTATCAACATCAGGAACGTTGACAATTCCGGCAGGTTCTTTATCAGGGACAATTCAGGTAACAGTTAATGGCGATAGTAAATTCGAAACGAATGAAACCTTTGACGTAGTTATAAGTAATCCTTCCTCCGGAAATATCATTGACAACACCGGAACAGGAACTATCACAAACGATGATACTACACCTGTTTTAACTATTTACGATACATCAGGAAACGAAGGCACGGATCTGAGTTTTACAGTTAGCCTGAACAATACCAGTTATCAAACAATTACGGTCAACTACCAGAGTAACGATGGCATTGCTACTGTTGCTGATAATGACTATACCGCTATCCCCCTTTCCACACTAACATTTCTGCCAGGCGATATAAGTAAAACGATAACTATAAATTCAACGGCAGATACCAAATACGAATCCAATGAAACGCTTACTATAAAGCTGAGCGGAATCTCAAATGCTACCTTCGGCGACGATACCGGAACCGGAACAATAAATAACGAGGATGCGCTGCCTGCCATCAGCATCAACAATGTTGCAGCAGATGAAGGAAACGGGATTTCGTTCGCAATAACATTGGACCATGCGAGTTATCAAAACCTGACCGTTGATTACATGACAACCGATGTAAATGCAACAACAGCTGACAACGATTACACAGGAATTTCCACATCAACACTTACTTTCGCAGCCGGAGAAACATCAAAAAACATAACGGTAAATACAACTTCCGACACTAAATATGAAACAGACGAAACCTTTGAATTAAAATTAAGCAATCCTATAAATGCTACCATTGCAGACAACACAGGTACAGGAACCATTACAAACGACGACCCGCAACCCGTAATAACAATCAATGATGTTACAACAGCGGAAGGCAGTGCTCTTGCATTTACAGTTTCGCTCAGCAGACCAAGCTACCAGGATATTACTGTAAATTACGCTACAGCCGATGGTTCCGCAACAGCAGCTGATGCAGATTTCACTGCCATAGCATCCACAAGCCTGACTTTCCTTGCCGGAGAAACGAGTAAAACAATCACGGTTAACACAACCACCGATACCAAATTCGAATTAGACGAAGACTTTCAGATTAAACTGAGTGGAGCCGTTAACGCAACCATAACAGACGATACAGGTATCGGAACCATTACCAACAACGATACACAACCGGCTATCAGTATAAATAATACCTTAGCTGATGAAGGAAATAACCTGACCTTTACCGTTTCGTTAAATCATGCAAGTTATCAGACCATAACAGTAAACTATAGCACCACTGATGGCACAGCTAAAACTTCCGATAACGATTATACAGGCATTGGATCAACAACGCTGACTTTTCTTCCCGGAGAAATAAATAAAAGCATTACTGTAATTACAACTACCGACAATAAGTTTGAAACAGACGAAACGCTGGATATTTCACTAAGTGGAGCCTTAAATGCCTCGCTTAACAACACTACCGGAACCGGAACCATTACCAACGAAGACTCTCAGCCTTCCATAAGTATAAATAATGTTACAGCAAATGAAGGAAATAGTCTCAACTTTACCGTAAGTCTTAACCATGCCAGTTACCAGACCATTGCAGTAAATTATGCCACTGCCAATGGAACAGCAACAACGTCTGACAACGATTATATAGCCATTGCTTCGACTACATTGACCTTCCTTTCTGGTGAGACATCGAAAACTGTTACAGTTTCCACCACTACCGACAATAAATATGAGCAAAATGAAACACTGGATGTAAACCTCAGTGGTGAAACCAATGCCACACTAGCAATAGCCAAGGGAGTGGGAACAATTTCAAACAACGACAACCTTCCGGAGATAAGTATCAGTGACAATTCTGTACCTGAAGGATCAAATCTTTCGTTTTCTGTTACATTATCCAATCCAAGCGACCAAATTATCACAGTCGATTATTCCACATCCAATGGAACAGCTACTGATACCGACAACGATTATACAGCCATTGCATCAACAACACTTACCTTTGCTGCCAGCGAAACAAATAAAACCATAACGGTTCTCACTACCGGCGATACAAAATACGAACAGGGAGAATACATGCAGGTGGATTTAACAAATCCCGTAAATGCCACAATTGGATCAGGATCAGCCACTGGTACTATTTTGAATAACGATGGGTTACCACAGGTAGTTTTAAGTCTTAGCAGCCTAAGCTTTTCCGAAAATGCAGGATCAGCATCAGTAATTGCAACGCTAAACAGAACAAGTTATCAAAATGTACTGATTTCGCTGACATTTAATGGTACAGCGGGAAATACTACTGACTTTACGGTTGCGAGCACAACAATTACAGTTCCTGCTGGTTCAACCTCGGCATCGGCAACAATAACCGCCATAGAAGATGCTATTGTTGAAGGAAATGAAACCATTATAATAGACATTTCGGGAGTAACAAATGGATCGGAAAATGGCACCCAACAGGTTACAGCTACCATATTGGATAACGATATTGCAAATTACATTCCCGATGCAATTGACGATTTTGTTGTGGTGAACGAAGATAACAATGTTTCGACCAATGTAACCAATAACGATACCGGGTTAGGCGATGGGGGCATAACAGTAAATGTAACCTCCGGACCCGCGCATGGCAATGTACTGGTAAGTGGAAGCATTGTCAGTTATACCCCTGATCCAAACTATCATGGCTCCGACTCTTATACATACCGTGTCTGTGATACAGACAATGAATGCGATGTTGCAACAGTAAATATTACCGTAAACAGTGTTGATGATACTCCGATTGCAATTGCTGATGCCTTATCGTTAAATGAAGATGCCTCGGCCTCGCTCAATGTCACTGCCAACGATAATGGATTGGGCGATGGTGGGCTGACCGTTACTATTTTAAGTAGCCCCTCCCACGGCAGTGTCTCTATCAGCGGAACATCGGTAACATACACACCTGTGGCCAATTATAGTGGTACCGACACATATACTTATCGCGTTTGCGATTCTGATAATGATTGCTCCGGTGCATCAGTAGCCATAACCATCAACAGTGTCAACGATTCGCCGGTTGCGGTGGCCGACAATATAAGTGTTAACGAAGATGGCAGTGCAGGTATTAATGTAACAACGAACGACACCGGATTAGGTGATGGAGGACTCACAGTTACAATTACAGCCGATGCATCTCATGGAACTACATCAGTCGCTGGCTCCACCGTTACTTACACACCTGCTGCCAACTATCACGGAAACGACAATTTCACCTATCGTATTTGCGATGGAGACGGCGATTGCTCCTCTTCAACAGTGGCGGTAACTGTAAGCAGTGTAAACGATCTGCCTCTTGCAACAGCCGATAACATTACAGTAAATGAAGATGGGAATACCATAACCAATGTAACAGCGAACGACAATGGTTTGGGAGACGGAAATCTGACATTATCCGTCACAACGGGTCCTGCCCATGGTTCAGTTTCCATTTCGGGTACATCGGTTACCTATACTCCAAACCCCGACTATTATGGTCCGGATAGCTATGTGTACCGGATTTGCGATGGAGAAAGCGACTGTTCATCGGCAACAGTTAATGTTACTGTTAACAGTATTGATGACATTCCGGTTGCAGGAAACGAAAATCTTTCACTTACCGAGGATGGAAATATCACAGCCAACCTAATAACT
>JAAUTT010000128.1 GCA_012031335.1 Bacteroidales bacterium
GAAAATGGAAAACTGCATTGAACTGGCCACAGACTCCCTAATGGGGCTGAAAGCATACACTGTTTTTAAGAAACTTTTAAACAGGTAATATGACAATCCTGGACACTATTATTGCCGAGAAAAGGAAATTTGTAGAAGAATGCAAGAAAAATATATCGCCAGATAGCCTGGAGAATACTTCCCTATTTCGGCGAAATACAATTTCGTTGTAAAAACAGACTTTTGCAACCGGGCTCTTCCGGTATAATTGCCGAATTTAAGCGTCAGTCGCCATCAAAGGGTATAATCAATAACAAAGTGGAACCCGAAATCATTACCCGGGCATATCAGGAAGCTGGAGTTGCTGCAGTATCTATTCTTACTGATCAACCATTTTTCGGAGGTAACCCTGAGGATATCATAAAATCGAGGAATAATCTCTTTGTTCCCATCCTTAGAAAGGATTTTATTGTTGATGAATACCAGATAATTGAAGCAAGGGCAATGGGAGCCGATTTAATCCTTTTAATTGCTGCTGTGCTCAATAAGGAGGAAATCAGGAATTTTGCGCATCTGGCACGGTCGCTTGGTATGGAAACGCTCTTTGAAGTTCATGATCAGGTGGAACTCGATAAGTTATGCCCCGAGGTCACTTTGGTTGGTGTAAATAACCGTAATCTGAAAACCTTTGAAGTGAATATCCAACAATCTATAGAATTAGCAAAGAATATTCCCGGAGAGTTTTTAAAAGTCTCCGAAAGTGGCATAGAACAGGTCGAAACCATAAGAATGCTTAGGGAAGAAGGCTTTCATGCTTTTCTGATAGGGGAAAATTTTATGAAAACAGCTAACCCGGGTTTAGCTTGCCATAATTTCATCCGTGAATTATGAGTGAAAAGATAGCCCCTCTGATTAAGGTTTGTGGTATGCGAAATGCCGTAAATATTAAAGAAGTAGCTGAATTATATCCTGCTTTGATGGGTTTTATTTTTTATCCTCCTTCAAAACGTTATGTAGGAGAAGGTTTTTCACTGCCTGCCGGAATTTCCAGGGGTATAGAAACTGTTGGTGTTTTTGTAAATGAAAGCCCTTCAAAAGTAATTGAAACGCTGAAAGCAGTTGGTTTAACTACTGCCCAACTTCATGGAAATGAAACTCCTGACGAATGCCTCCAGATCAGAAACCAGGGCTTCAAAGTAATGAAGCATTTGGAATTGATGCTATGGTAAACTGGGATATCATGGAACCCTACACCCAAGTTACCGACAGGTTTGTGTTCGATACCAAAAGCGATATGCATGGAGGGAGCGGTGTTAAGTTCAATTGGGCGCTATTAGCTGCATATCCCTTAAAGCATCCATTTCTTTTAAGCGGAGGGATTACACCTGAGGATGCAGAACCATTAAGGATTTCAAACATACCTTTTGTGCAGGATTCGATATCAACAGCGGTTTCGAAACGAGCCCTGCATTAAAGGATATAAATGCATTGAAACGATTTATTGATAAAATAAAATTACCATGAGTTATTTTTGTTGACGAGAAAGGTTATTTCGGAAGATTCGGAGGAGCCTATATTCCTGAGATGCTTCACAGAAATGTAGAGGAACTCAGGCAAAATTACCTGAAGATCATGGATAGCGAATCATTCATGAAGGATTACCAATACCTCTTAAAACATTATGTGGGACGCCCATCGCCCTTATACCCTGCTGTTAGGTTGAGTGAAATTTACAAATCCAGAATCTTTCTTAAACGTGAAGATTTGAACCATACAGGGTCGCATAAAATTAATAATACGGTTGGACAGATACTTATTGCGAAATCTCTGGGTAAAAACCGTATCATTGCCGAAACGGGAGCTGGTCAGCATGGTGTAGCCACCGCAACGGTCTGTGCCCTGATGAATTTAAAAATGTATTGTTTATATGGGCGAAACTGATGTGGAACGTCAGTATCCCAATGTAATGCGTATGAAGATGCTGGGAGCAGAAGTTGTTCCGGTACAAAGCGGGAACAAAACCCTCAAGGATGCAACCAATGAAGCAATACGCGATTGGATTAATAACCCGGAAGATACGCACTATATTATCGGTTCAGTGGTGGGACCGCATCCTTATCCCGATATGGTTTCCAAATTTCAGAGCATTATAAGTGAAGAAATAAAATGGCAACTTAAGGAGCATACAGGCAGGGAACTTCCCGATTATGCCATTGCCTGTGTGGGGGGAGGTAGCAATGCCATTGGTACTTTCTATCATTTTCTGGATCATCCGGAGGTAAAACTTGTGGCCGTAGAAGCTGCCGGCATGGGTATTGACAGTCACGAAACGGCAGCAACCATCGCCTGTGGCAAGCTGGGAATTATTCATGGAAGTAAAACGTATCTGATGCAAAGTCCCGACGGACAAATAACAGAGCCTTACTCCATCTCGGCAGGTTTGGATTATCCGGGAATCGGACCAGTTCATGCTCACCTGCACGACACCCAAAGAGCCTTGTACTTAATGCTACCGACAACGAAGCGCTGGAAGGGCTCTTGAGTTAACTCAGGTAGAAGGAATTATTCCGGCTCGAATCGTCGCATGCCCTGGCAGCCTTGAAAAAGCTTAGTTTCAGACCCGAAGATATCGTTGTAGTTACTATTTCGGGTAGGGGAGATAAAGATATGGATACTTATATCAACCATATGAAAAAGAGTTTGTAATGCAAATTCTGAAGCCTTAATTATTTTAAAGAAATAGCCATGAACCGAATAAATCAACTGTTTCAAAACAAATCAAAAGATATACTTTCGGTATACTTCACAGCTGGCCATCCCGAACTTAATTCGGCCTGGGTATCATAACCACCCTCGAAAAAAGTGGTGTGGATATGATTGAACTTGGGATGCCCTTTTCCGATCCGCTTGCCGATGGACCGGTTATTCAGCAAAGCAGTCAGCAGGCGCTTGCCAATGGAATGAACCTGACATTGCTTTTTCAACAATTAAAAGATATCCGCCAGCATGTTAAAATACCTTTATTGCTGATGGGTTACCTGAATCCCGTTATGTATTATGGTATGGAACGGTTTTGTAAATCGTGCCGCGAAGCCGGTATTGACGGTGTAATATTACCCGATTTACCTCTTGAGGAATTCGAGGCCGACTACAAAACGATGTTTGATCAATATGATCTGCGGTTTATTTTTCTGATTTCGCCGCAAACTCCTCCTGAAAGAATCAGGAAAATTGATGCACTTAGCAATTGCTTTATTTATTTGGTATCATCGTCGGCAACAACAGGAGCAAAGGGATCTATCTCCGATGCTCAGAAAGAATATTTTAAAAGAGTAAAAGCTATGAAATTAAATAATTCCGTAGTGGTGGGCTTTGGTATTTCGAATCGCGAAACCTTTCAGGATGTTTGTCAATATGCCAACGGAGCTATAATTGGCAGTGCTTTTGTGAGATTATTGGAGCAGGAAGGCTACCAGGATTCGTCAATAACCCAATTTATAACTGATATAAGGGTAAATAAAAAGAGCCGGTGTGATTCCGACTCTTTTTATTTTATTCTTTCGAATATTTTTAATCGTTATAAAGAAAAAGGTCAGTGTCAATCGATTCACCTTCAATGGTTACCTTAACCTTATCCCAGCAATTGGTGCGGTTAAAATCAATGTAAAGAAGTTTACCTGCTACATTGACTTCGAGTTTACCTTTTTAATACATAAGTCTGATAACTTAAACTCAAGCGAGTCGGTAGTTTTCGTGTTGTAATTAAATCCATCCTTTGACGATCCCTTGGCGGCTTCAAAAATGGCAAATTTATCGTCCCAGATCAGGAATGGGGTAAGTGCTCCTTCCTTCCATGTGATTGTACGCGTAAAGCTGCGTGTAATGTAATACTTTCCACTGAATGTTATTTTACCATTCTCCAATGTTACCTTCATTGTTGGTTTTCCGCTAACGAGTCCTAAATTGGTGATTGTTTTCTTGCCTTCAACAAGAATTGAATCATTCATCATGAAATTGTCAAGTGATACGGTACGTACAGCATCCTTTTTCCGTATGCGGGCACTCTGGGTTATTTTGATAGTACCATTTTTCTTTATCCCGTTCAAAGAAATGTAATTTGTATATACGATAGTGATTTCCTTGGGGAAAGAAGCGGCAGCTGTATCACCCGAATTTTTGGTCACTGTAATAACCCTTGAACCATTAGTGGTGGCGCTTTTCAAAGAACCCGATACTGCAGGATATTTACTGTTTTCGAGTGTGGCAAGAATTTCTTCCGATTCGGCATATAGATCGTTATAAACAGCATCAGATTTCAGATTTACAGATGCTACCGTTACTGCATCCGATTTTGTGGCGGTTTTTTCATCATCCTTTTTGCAAGAGTAAAACAAAACAACTCCCGATACTGCAATTACTGACACCAGAGCTAAATACTTCTTTTTCATTTTTCTACAATTTTTGTTAATACGCTTTGAATTAATTGATGTATAATAGGTTTAATATTTACTATTTTAATTTTTATAGGTTTCTTTTCAAGGGTAAAATGTCATCGTTATCGCATAAAAATTAAATTATCTTTGGGCCGCTTAATAAAATATGGCATGTCGAAAATTAAAATACTCCTTGTATATTCAGGTGTAATAGTTGCAATGGTTTGCTGGAGTCTTTCGTTTATCTGGTATAAGGATATATATCATTTTCTTTCTCCGTTTACTACTATATTGTTTCGTTTGACAATCTCCGGGGTCATATTGTTTACCGTTTCTTTTATTCTGGGCCAGCTTCAAAAAGTTAAAAAAAAGTGACCTGAAACTTTTTTTCTTCTTAGCCTTATCAGAGCCTTTCCTTTACTTTATCGGCGAAAGTCTTGGAATGCAGTATGTAACTCCTACCATTGCCGCTGTAATGGTTTCTCTGATACCACTGGTTGTACCTGTTTTCGCATACTTCCTTTTAAAAGAACAGATAATTAAAAAAAATATTGTTGGGGATATTTTATTTCCTTTGGTGGAGTGATCCTGGTTATTCTTAATAAAGAAATGCAGCTTACGGCTTCTCCCAAAGGTGTTGCTTTAATGAGCCTGGCTGTAGTTTCTGCTGTAATGTACTCAATAGTACTGCGTAAACTGGCTCAAAATTATAATCCGCTAACGCTTATTTCGTGGCAAAATTCCATTGGTGCTATTATGTTTCTTCCGCTGGTACTTATTTTTGAAAACAAGGAACTTGGGAGTATCGATTTTACCGGTAAAATGTGGATACCTTTATTGAACCTCAGCGTTTTTGCATCATCTATTGCTTTTTTGCTCTATACATATGGTGTTCAGTCATTAGGCGCATTCAAGGCAAATATATTTACAAACACTATTCCTGTTTTTACAGCAATCTTTTCGTACTTTATGATGGACGAGAAACTGCTTTCGCATAATATTATTGGTATTGTATTGGTGGTTGGCGGACTGGTGCTATCGCAATTAAAACCCATTAAGGTTATGGGAAACAGGAAACGAAAAAGGTACAACACAAATGAAATACTCCATCCCTGACCCTTCTACACTTCAGCTTATGGCTGATAAGGCACTTTCAGGCAGTAAACTTCTTTTTGGTAAATGGAAGAAAAAACCTCCCCGTAAACTGGACGATGCGGCCAAAAATGCTCATGATGAAGTGTTTGAAGAGCTGGATTGCCTGAAATGTGCCAATTGTTGTAAGAGTATCAGTCCGGTTATTACCTACAAAGATATGGAACGGATGGCAGGAGCCCTGCGGATGAGGCCTTCGGACTTTATGGAAAAATATCTTAGACAGGACGAAGACAATGACTTTGTTTTTATTCAAACTCCTTGTCCTTTTCTAATGCGGGATAATTATTGCCAGGTTTACGATTCCCGACCAAAAGCCTGCAGGGAATATCCTCATACCGACAGAATACGGTTTTATCAGATACTGGATTTAACCCTTAAAAACACTTTTGTTTGTCCTGCAGCTTACCATGTGGTTGAGATATTGAAAAGGAATTCCGATATAAAATAAATTCCGGTTTAAATCGGGGGAGGGGAATCACCCCAAATTTCATCGACACAATAAAATTTGAGGTGATCGATATAAGGGTTTAACCTTTTCTTTTAAATTCAAGGTTTTTCACTCTGCCTAAATCAATAAACTTAAAACCAGTTATATTTTGTGGCTATCGCGTATAAATTCCAGCATACCTAACCGCTGGGTGAAAAACTGATCTTTGTCGACACAATCAAGTAATACTTCCTGATCAATGCCAAGATAGGTTTTGAAATTTTTGGGAACAACTAAGATTAATTTGTTATTCTTAACAATTACCGGATAAGAAACATTTAGAGGTTCACTAACATAATTACCAGAATAATTCTGAAGGTCGTTTATTGAAAGAACAGGAGGGTTACCAGCCCTATAACCCTTAGGATGATGGTTGTTCTGATGCCAGGTTATCTCGGGGCATTTGCCATTAACAGGCTTATTGAAAGTGCATTGAGCGTCAAATTCTTTCAGAAAAAATTCAGTTTCACTTTCAGCATGCATCACAAACTTTGGAGCACCAGGTATGATCAGGAAAAGTGTGTCGCCGTTTTGTTCAAAGTTAAGTTTCATGCCATCGGGCATTCGGTAATTTCCTACGTACGATTTTAATATATCAGCTGAAGGCTTCATTTCGATGCGGTCCTTTTTAATTTCGGGAATCAGTTTATCTCCCAGATACAAATCGGCGATTTTTGTCATCAAACCATAGTTGTCGATATTTTCGTTATTGCTCATGGTAATGATAGCAAAATCATTATCAGGGAAAAACATTATCTGAGACCTGAACCCCATTGTGTATCCGCCGTGATCGGCTATTTTAATTCCTTTGTATTTCCAGACATTCAGTCCATAGGTATAATTTAGCGTATCGCCGTTATTAGTTGTATCCGAAGGGTTAAACATTCTTAACACCAGATCTTTTTCCCCAATTGGAGGGTTGAGGAGATTCTGCATCCAGATTGTAATGTCGTTCAAACTTGTGTACAGGTTAGTAGAGCCATAGATGGACTCTGCATCCGAATTCATACGGGTAAAAGTCTTATCATTTTTCTTATATCCATAGGCTTTATCAATGATTACTTTTCCGCATTGGTCGTATATTATTGATTCTTTCATTCCAAGAGGTTTAAACACCTTTTCGGCAATAAAATCGTTAAAACTCATCCCACTAACTTTTTCAATTATTTTAGCCAGAAGAAAGTATCCCGAATTTGAATAATTCCCTTCCTTGTTAGGAGTATAATTGAGTTGATGGTAACGCGAGATCATATCAAATTCGTCAGCCGAGTCCCAGGGAGCCTCAAATGACAAACCGGCAAAAAGACGCAGGTTATCTGAAGAGGCAATGCCGCTGGTATGGTGAATAAGATGTCGCGCTGTAATTTTTAAGCCATAGTCGGGAAGGTTAGGAAGATATGTTCTGATATCTTCATCCAGATCCAGCTTTTTCTCCTTTTCAAGTAACAGTATACAATATGCTGTAAAATGCTTCGATACGGAAGCCAGATTGAACAGTGTATTTTCTGTATTTGGAAGTCGATATTCCAGGCTCATCATACCAAAAGCTTTTTTATACAGGACTTCTTTGCCCGAAACTACAGCAATTGCCCCTCCGGGAATACCGGATGCATTTAACTGGTTAACAAGAGAGTCGATTTTATTGACAAGAAAAGTCTTTTCGTAATTTTGAGCACAAGCAGCATAGAAAATACTTATACTCAAAAAGGTAACAAACAATTGCTTCATAATGATTTAAGTTTTGTTGAATTAATGGTATTATTACTGTCAACTTAAATGCCAACTGTTGTATTCCTATTATTATGAGCGTGTTGTTAAGGCCGATTGTCTGAACGTTCGTTTTTGAGATGTGTAAATATTACCTGGCAATGTTCGGAAATGAACTTGTTATGGTTTTCGTCTGAATTCAAGATTTCTCACTCTCCCAAAATCGACAATACGAAAGCCGCTTATATTGTTTGAGTTATCTCTGTTAAATTCAATTATACCCAAGCGAGGGGTATAAAAACGGTCGTTTTCCAGATGTCCCAATGGAATTTCCCGGTGCGCCGAATAAAGTATTAAAGGTTTTGGGTAATGCACAGATAGAGTTTGTTTTTTCTGAATATTACCGGATAAGTAATACTAAGGGGATCACTGAAAAACTCCCCTGCGTATTTCTTTAATTCGCCCGATGAAAGCTGTTCCGATTTTGGTATTCTTTTGCCCTTTGGGTTTTTGTTAAGCTGATGCCATACAATTTGGGTGCTGTCGCCGATACTTCCCAACTCGAAACTGAACTGGTATTCATTTCCTTAATAAAAAATTCATTTTCGCTTTGGGGATACATAATGTATTTTTTCTCATCGGGATAAACCAGTTGAAAGGTGTCGTGGTTAAGTTCAAAGTTTAATTTCATTCCATCGGGCATACGGTAGCAACCGGTGTAGTTTTGCAGCTTATCAACCGGTATTTTAATTTCGGTCCATTCCTTTTTCTTTTCAGAAATAAAACTTCCGGTGAAGCACATATCCGCTATTTGAGATGTGAGGCTGTAACTGTTGATACTTTCGTTGTTTGTCATTGAAATAACCGCCAGGTTGTCGTCAGGGAAAATCCTGATTTGCGAACGGAACCCCATAGCATATCCTCCATGGTCGGCTACGCGTCTCCCATGATGATTACTGATATTAAATCCATATGTGTAATTTAAAACAGAGCCGTCGTTAAGCAGGTAGGAGGGGGTGAATAACTCCTCAACCAGGGCCTTATCGGTTTTGTGAAGGTTTAACAGATATTGCATCCAGATGATGATATCGTTAAGGCTTGTATAAAGATTAGTGGAACCGTATACGGATTCCCCTTCAGTATTCATTCGAACGAAGTTGCTGCCGACTTTTTTTATAGCCTGTTGCTTTACCTTTGATTACTTTCCCGGGGCAGTCGTAA
>JAAUTT010000129.1 GCA_012031335.1 Bacteroidales bacterium
GCTAATTAATTAAAAAAGGAACAGCAAAAATATGATTTTTGATTTGTTTGAATCCAGAGTCTGTTTGTTTGACAGAAGAACGGTTCGGTGGTTCTTCTGATGAACGGTATGTTGCATATGGAGATGGTCCCAAATTTGTTTGTGCTGTTGACTATTTGCGTGAATCCATACAAAATCAAAAAGAAAATTGATACTTGTTTTCTTTTTACAATCTGAATTCCACGAAAGAAAAAAAGCATCAGGAGAATTCCAAGAGCAGCAAAGAGGCTGTAAAGAAATATGCTTCTGAGCGGCTCTTCGAGAAAAGGCATCGCTATCACAAAGGGTAAAAGCACTAAACCTAAGGTTTGCGCAAAACCATTCATATGATGCTGTATTTCAAAAAAATCTTCCTGCACTTTAAATAAATGGCCAAGTAATTTATAGAGGTAAGATTTCAATTTAAAAAAGAGGAATACGCCAACGCTATATAGGGTAATATTAAGCAATGATGAAGAAGTAAATACCTGATCTAAATTATAATTCTCAAGTAGGAAAAAAATAAGAAGACCGATATTAATAGAAAATAGAATTTGAAGGATAATGGATAAGTTTCGGAACAATACATTTTTATCACGAAACAATTGTATAGATATCTGATAGTTATAAACTGATGATAAAATTTGAAGCAAATATTTATAATAAAAAGCTTTACCCCATGCAAAAATTGATAGTGTCAAAATTAGTATAAAAATGTACCATCATTAGCATCCGCTTCCCGGGGTTTACCTTCGAAACCTTGCGGTATTACAGGTACCGAGTTAATTGGAATTGAAACGGTTGAAGCATTTATTATGGAATCATTTCCTGTAGAATCATTTTTTTGTAAAGTTGTATCCGAAGCGGTCGGTTTATTAATAGCCTTATAATGAATGTCAATTGTTTTTTCTGCTATATTGGCCAAAAAATTATCATTTATACCTGTCGGATTATAATTGGGTAATTTCTGAAAAGAAGGTATAATGTCAAAATAAATCCTTGAGGTACTTCCTTCGAATGTAATTGTATCCTCATTGATTTCTAACCTTTTAACAAGTTTTGGTTTAGAAATCAATTTTCCCGTTCTTCAGCAACCTGAAAAAGCTGGTCAAAGCGTTGCCTGTCGACTGATACTGTATCGCCGGTTATGATTTTTGGTTTGGATACTTGTAATACAGACGAGTTATTTCTAACTGGAATAGTATCACGAATTTGAGACAAAGGATGATCAATGAAGAAATAGGGGAGATGCGTATAACCTGAAAAACCGTCTTCGATGGAAATTCCCTTTATCATAATAAAGGATTAAAATTTGCCGCAAAGATAATAACAAATTTGACAAAAAATTTTAAATTCCCAAATTATTTTTGTAAATGAATTTAATCCTTGAGTTTATGATTGTTCCTATGTCTTTCTGAATCTCTGCCTGTTTTTTTTAAAATACTTTTTTCAAGAGCGGCAGTTAAATTTACGCCTGTTTGGTTAGCCAGGCAAATAAGGACAAATAAAATATCAGCCATTTCGTCTTCCATCGAAACCTTCGTATCACTTTCTTTAAAGGATTGATCCCCATATTTTCGGGACATAATCCTTGACAATTCTCCAACTTCTTCCATTAAAACGGCTAGGTTGGTAAGTTCACTGAAATACCGAACGCCATATTCTTTTATCCATTGATCGACCTTTAGTTGTGCTTCATCAATTGTCATTATTCTTTACATTTAGAATCAATAATTATTGTAACAGGTCCATCATTAACGAGTTCTACTTTCATATCAGCTCCAAAAATACCTGATTTTATTTTCAGGCCCGAAACTTTTTCTGTTACATCGATGAATTTTTCATAAAGAGGAATTGCAATGTCAGGTTTGGAAGCTTTTATGTACGAAGGCCGGTTTCCTTTCCGGGTTGAGGCATAAAGAGTAAACTGACTGATAACTATAATTTCTCCATTAATATCTTTAATAGAATAATTCATCACCCCTTTATCATTATTAAAAATGCGAAGATTTGATATTTTACCGGCGAGCCATTCTATATCTGAAATACCATCTGGTCTTCAATACCCAGAAAAACTAATATACCAGTACCAATTGAATTATGAATTTCTTTGTTTATTTCAACGGATGCTTTCTTTACCCTTTGAATTACAACTTTCATTTTAAGAAATATTTTTGGATGGTTTCAAGTAAAACTTGAGGTTTAATAGGCTTGGTAATGTAATCGTTGCACCCCGAACTGATTATTTTTTCTTTTTCACCGGCGAAAGCATAAGCCGATTGAGCAATGATGGGAACATCCGGATCTTTTTTACGGATCGCTTTTGTGGCGTCGTAACCATTTAATTCAGGTAACTGAATGTCCATTAAAATAATATCTGGCCTTATCGAATCAAATAATTCAATTGCCTGTTTTCCCGTTTTTGCCCAGGTGATTATGGCATTGGTTTTTCCAGTATTGTTTCAAGAAAAAAATATTGGATTCTACATCTTCTACAACCAATATTTTTTTATTTACCCAGTCATATTTTTTTTCCTGCAAATTTTCAATTTCAAACAGGCCATCTTTCTTATAACTTTCGGATCGGTAATAGGGAAGGGTAAAGCTAAAACACGAACCTTTTCCATATTCGGATTCAACATACATAAATCCGCCTAATTCTTCAATAATCTTTTTAGAAATTGTTAATCCAAGGCCGGTTCCGGCATAAAGTCGTCTATCGTCATCAAGTTTATTAAACCTTTCAAAAATCAGGTCAATTTTTTCAGGACGTATACCTATACCAGAATCATTTACATAAAAATGAAGCACGGGATCAGTACCTATTTCATATCCTATTTCAACAAAACCTTTTTCTGTGAACTTTAAGGCATTTCCTATCAGATTATTAATAACCTGACGAAATCTTACAGGATCAGTTTCAACAAGGATTTTATCAGAATCATCTGGCGTTTTTAAGAAGGATATCTACAGTATGTTTTCCTTGTTTAAGTTTTCTCCCTGGAAGAAAATGAATTATTTCATGCAGGTGACTATTCACATGGACAGCCGATTTATTTAATTTTAAATGGCCGGCTTCCATTATACTAATATCAATAATATCATCTATAAGTTTAAGTAGGGAAGAACCACTGTTTTGAATCAGGTTGCCAAATTCTTTCTTTTCTTCTTCCGAATAGTCGTCGTTAACAAGTAATTCGCTAAACCCAATAATAGCGTTCATTGGAGTTCGGATTTCATGACTCATATTTGCTAAAAATGCCGATTTTAATTTATCAGCTTCTTCGGCTTTTTCTTTGGCTTTTTTAAGGTTTTCTTCCCTTAATTTTCGTTCGGAAACATCTCTAACATAAGCGAAAACAAATTCATTGGCTTCGTGATCAACATAGTTTAATATTATTTCGACCGGGAAGGTTTTGTCCGATTTCTTTTTATGCAGACTTTCAAGGATCATCGATTTTTCCTTTTTTATGATATCCCAAAACTGCATCCAATCGTGCTGATTAAAATTGGGTATAACATTAGTTACCGACAATTGCATTAATTCATCCTTAGTATATTCCAGTTTTTCGCAGGCAGATTTATTAGCGAATACATAATTTCCCGATGGTGAAAGCCAAAAAATAGGATCGGAAGCCTGTTCAATTGAAAACTGTGTAAGTCGGAGCGCTGAAGTTCTTTCTTTTACACGTTGGTCGAGCTCTTCATTGATTCTTTCGATTTTCTTTCCTTTTAATTCCAATATTTTGTATTGTCGGTACAAAGCAATAGACATAAAAAGGACTACCAGAACACCAAATGCAAAAAAGTACAGCTGATACTTCTGTCGTTTAAGTTTTGCCTTACTTTCTTTGTTTTCTTTTTCTTTTAAAAGAAGTTCCTTTTTAATCTTGTCTGCATCTAATCTGGTTTGTAATTGTGCAATTCTTTCGTTTCGCTGAATATTCTGAATAGAATCGTTAATTTGCGAAAACCTGGTATGATAATCCAACGCAGTTTTAAAGTCGCCCAGTGAAGAATAGTATTTGGTATAAGCGCTAAAGTTATCTTTTAGCAGGTCCCATGCATTTATATTTCTGGCCAGTTTAGAAGCGGTTTTCAAGTGTTTAAGGGCTGCGTCAAAATTCTTCTTCTCAATCATTAACAGCGCCATATCATTATTGATAGAAGTATGGAACCATTTATTATCATATCTTTCCGAAAGTTTTATAGCCAATGCGGCAATTTGAATGGCTTCATCAATTCTTTTCTGATGATGAAGCACATTGCTTTTTGCCTTAAAAACCCATGCTTTGCTCAACTGATTTGATATAGAATCATATAAAACAAGCGATGAATCATAATATGCCAGGGCTTCGTTATTATTCTTTTGTTGGGCAAATGCATCACCCATTCGGAAGTATAATTCTGCTAAAATTTCCTGATCATAGTTTTTTCAAGAATTTTTTCTGATTTACGGAAATATTCAATAGCCTTATCGTAATATTTTGTAACATAATGAACTAAACCAATGTTAATATATATTTTTGCTAATCCGTTTGAATATTCAAGATCTTCGTAAATATTTAATGTATTGATATAATATTCAAGAGCTTTATCGTAGTTGTTTGTAACCCAGTAAACATTTCCTATTTTAAGCAATGATGAACCTATTCCTAGTCGGGAACCTATTTCCTGAAAACCTCTCAATGATATATTGAAATAATGTAATGCCGAATCGTTTTCACTTAATTTATAGTAGATATCTCCAACACTCTGGTAAGTATTGTTTAACATTAAACGGTTATTTTGCTTATTATAAAGCTCAATGGCCAATTTATAATATGGATGGGCTTTTTTATAAAAGCCCTGACGAAAATATATGTCGGCAATAGTTGTGAGTGAAATGGCTTCTGAAACTTCGTCCTTACTTTTCCTTGAAAGGTCAAATGCTGCCAGGGCATACTGAAGAGCCTTCTGGTGATTGTTGGCATAAACTTTTGTAGAAAGGTCCAGCAAAATATTTGCATTATCTACATTCTGTTTTTCAGGAGCTGATGTTTTTTCTTTTTCTGGAACAGGAAAAGGTAAACAGAACAAGAAGGATAAACAGAACTTCTTTACAGATGCTATTCAGTTGAAAATTTCCTTTCACATGAGAGTTATTAGGTTGATATGATAACGTTACCGACCATTGTTATAATATCTTAGAATCAAAGATATTCATAAATCTATTTACAAGTATATCAGGACAAAATATTTTCAATCTGTCTATATCCTAATAAAGAAAGGGAGTTTACCAAAGTTAAACTCCCTTTCTGTTAAATTTTTGACTTTAAACTATTCGTATTTTAAAATATCAGCGGCATTAGTGCGCACAGATTTCAGTATATGATAACTAATAGTTATCGTAGCAATAATCAGAATGATTGTGGTTCCCGCTAAAAACTCCCATACCTGATAGGATATTTATGTGCCCCCGGAAGATCCAAATAAAATGTAATAAGCTGCGGGCCATGCTATAATATTCGCAATTAAAAGCAACCATATAAACTCGGAACATAATTTCATATATAGGTTTTGG
Source organism: Bacteroidales bacterium (assembly GCA_012031335.1). Next base: position 5,582 of record JAAUTT010000129.1, read on the forward strand.
ACTGAAAAGCCTAAAACTTTCCTTATTCCCACTTCCTTCATTTTTTTGCGGGCAAAAAACATCACCAGACCAAATAACCCAGCCGATGAGATTATAATTGAAAGAACAGCGAAAAATACGCTTATATTCCTTATCACTTTCCAGGCTTTATTTGCATTTTCATCCCTGATAATGGTTTGAATATGGGTAAATTCAAACGCGTCTTCAGGAAAAAGTTCCATAAACTCTTTTTTAATTACATGCATAGCTTTTGTATGATTTCCTGGTGCGGTTTGAATGGAATAGACACCGTTGAGATTTATGGTATCGGAGTATAATCTGTACCAGTGAGGTTCTACGGGATTATGCATGGATTGTGCAATATAATCTTTAATCACGCCTATTACTTCAAATTTCTTTTTTCCATAAATCAGACTTTTTCCGATGGGTTCCTCCCAACCAAAGATTTTTACTGCAGCTTCGTTGATAACGCATTTTTCAATGTCGTTTGGAAATTCTTTCGAAAAATTTCGACCTTTTACGATCGGTATATCATAAGTTGAAAAGAAATCATGTGTAATCCTGTATCTTCTGAAAAAGACCTTTTCATCACTTTTGTTTTCCTCCCAGTTCAAGTCGTCCCCTCCGGGAATTATAAATGGAATGTAATCCGAAAAACATACACTTTTTTATCTCCGAATGTTTTAACAGACTTTCTTTTATTGGCTCAAATGAACCTTTCTTTGAAGTTTCAATATTGGCATATACCACATTTTTGAGTTAAATCCAAGATTATCTGATACCATGTACTGTGTTTGCCTGTATATGATAAAGCTAACGATTAGAAGAAACAATGAAATTGAAAATTGAAGGGTCACTAAGATTTTCTTCAAACCAATAGATCCTCTTTTTCGGCCAGGACTTTTTCCTTAAGAGCACGGATAGGGTTAAACGAAGAAATTACATATGCGGGATATAGTCCTGATATAACTCCGGTAAACAGGGATACGGCTATTACCATGATGATAATTAATGGGGAAGAAAGCACGTTTGTTGTTATTCCAACGCCTAAAAATCCGCTTGCTCCAATTACCATATTAAAAACCGGAAGAATGGCCTGGGCAGCAACTATTCCCATTAAACCAGCAATAAAAGAGATAAATACCGATTCGAAAAGAAATTGTTTGTATAAATTATTTTTTGAAAAGCCTAAGGTTTTTTTAATGCCAATTTCTTTTAACCTGCTGGTTCCTTTTGCTGTTTGGAGATTAATATAATTTATAGATGATAATAATAGTATTAATATAGCTAAAAATGAAAGCATTATTAAAATTATAGATAAATCTTTTTGATAATACGGATTAATATGAAGTTGATACAGAGGGCGTAAGTATGGGTGATGTTCCGGTCGATAATCCTTGAGAGCATTGTATATTTTTGTATCAATTACCTCGGGATTAATATTAGGTTTTAAGAGTACATAAATATTAAAAGAATATGATTTATAGGCAGATTCGAAATCTTTCCACCCGGTTATGGCTGTAAACGTATTTATTGGAACCAGATAGTTAGGTAACCAATTTGAATTTAGAGGTAAGTCTTCATAAATTCCCTTTACTGTGAATGTTACTTTATTTTCTCCGTAAACAGGTTTTCCCATGGCATTTCCGTCTTTGAAAAGTTTTTTGGCAACTGATTTCGAAAGCACAATTGAAAATGGTTCTTCCAATGCTTTTTTAGGATCGCCCTCAAGGAAATGAAAGGTAAAAATATCGAATACAGTAGGATCGGCATAGTAACCCCAACGTACTTTGATCTGATTTTTACGGTCCAGTGAAAGGAATACCCCATCTTTATTATTATCCCCAACATCATGAATAAGAGCAATCTTTTCGATTTCGGGAAGAGTGGTGAGCTCATGTCTGCTTAAAGCAGCTGTTGTACTAGCGGTATGTTTAATTACATTTTCAGGCTGATCCATAAAAAGCTGGAGGCGGTAAATTCTGTCGAAGTTCTTATTATGTTTATCCCAGTTTAACTCACCGTAAATAAAAAGACTTATTAAAATGAAAGTAGCAAAGCCAACAATAAGATTTAAAAAGTTAATGGAGGATAAGAATTTCTCTTTCTGAATATTTCTTAATGCTATAATAAAAAATTGTTTAATCATTTCAGTTTTATTTATTGTTAAATAAACTTTTCGATATTCTGAGCCAGGATATGTCCATCGAAAAGATGCATTACCCTGTGAGCCCTTTCGGAGTGAGATGGGGAGTGGGTTACCATTACAATGGTGGTGCCTTCCTGGTTTAGTTTTTCAAGTAATTGCATTACCTGTTCTCCATTTGCGGAATCAAGGTTACCTGTGGGTTCATCGGCAAGGAGTAATTTGGGATTTGTAATTACTGCTCTTGCAACTGCAACTCTTTGTTGTTGACCTCCCGAAAGTTGTTGGGGGAAATGATGCCTTCTGTGTCCTATTTGCATCTTTTCCATAATATCATCAACTTTTTTCTTTCGTTCAGAGCTCTTAACTCTTAATGCAAGTAATGGGAGTTCAATATTTTCATATACATTTAATTCATCTATCAGGTTAAAACTTTGGAAAATAAAACCAATGTTTGCCTTTTCGAATCTCAGTTCGCTGGTTTTCTTTATACCTGGAAACATCCAGACCGTCGAAAATATAATTCCCCGAGGTTGGACTGTCGAGTAATCCTATAATATTTAACAATGTTGATTTTCCGCATCCCGATGGTCCCATTATTGCCAGAAACTCCCCTTTTTTTACTTCAAAGTTTAGGGTATTGAGCGCAGTTGTTTCAATTTCTTCGGTCCTGAAAATTTTTGATAGGTTTATTGATTTAATCATAATACTTATTTTTTTATTTGCTGGAAGTGTTGCCATTATTATACCATTAATTTTAATTGCTGAATATCAATACCGTATTAATTTTATTATCTTATTATTGTAAAATAATTTTACATAAAACCGTAAAGGAATTTTACAGATTTTGTAATATTAACTTTTCAACTGCCTAAAATTAACATATGGCAAAGCAGGGTAAAATTTTTAATTGCCGACGATAATAAAAATATCCTACAGGCGCTCTTTCTATTTTTACAATTTGAATTTGAATTGGTGCATTTGGTATCTTCAACCAATAATCTTATTCAGGATCTCGGAAAAAGCGATTTCGATCTGGTTTTACTGGATATGAATTTTCGGACTGGTCAGAATAACGGGTAACGAGGGTTTGTTCTGGCTACGCGAAATCAAGCAGAAATTTCCTGATGTTGAAGTTGTAATGATAACAGCTTATGGCGATGTAAACCTCGCGGTTTCGGCATTAAAGGAAGGTGCTGCCGATTTTGTTCTGAAGCCCTGGGATAACGACAAGCTTTTGGCAACGCTT
>JAAUTT010000130.1 GCA_012031335.1 Bacteroidales bacterium
TAGTAATGACGTTCATAAATAGTTGTAATCCTACATTTAACCGCAGCTTGAGCAAAATTATCAAATTCCTGCTGAAGGGTTTCTATTTTTACCGAATCGGGAACTTTTACGAGAGAATCTTGAGTTATATGTTGTTCTTCAATTACTTTTTCCGCTTCATACTGTCTTACCAGTTCAATGGAATCGAGCATTTTTTCCCTTCGGGCAAGCTCTTCTTTGCTGGGTTTATTTAAAAAAGTCCATAAAAATAAAATACCAGCGATTAATACTATACCTATTATTGAATTCCTGTCCATTAAAAAATGTTTTTAAAGACCTGTTTACAGGTCACTAATTCATAAAATTTGTGGGCTTTTCACAAACAAGCCGCTTTAATAAAATTAACAAAAAGAGGATGTGGTTTAAGCACTGTACTGCTGTATTCGGGGTGAAACTGAACCCCGACAAACCACTTATGGTTTACAATTTCCATAATTTCCACTAAACATGTTTCCGGATTAACTCCGGCTGCAATCATTCCAGCTTTTTCAAAATCGTCAAGGTATTTGTTGTTGAACTCATAACGATGCCGATGACGCTCGGTAATGTCTTTTATGCCATAACTTTCATAGGTTTTAGTGTTCTTTTTTACAACACATGGATAACCTCCAAGTCGCATAGTACCGCCTTTATCTATAATTCCTTTTTGTTCCTCCATTAGATCAATAACCGGATCGGGGGTTTTTGGTTCCATCTCGGTTGAGTGTGCTTTTTCAAGACCAAGCACATTTCGGGCAAATTCAACTACAGCACATTGAAGGCCCAGGCATATTCCAAAAAACGGTATGTTGTTTTCACGGGCATACCTGACTGCAAGAATTTTGCCATCAATTCCCCGGTCTCCAAATCCGGGAGCCACAACAATTCCTTTAAAATGCTGAAGCAGTTCTTTATAATTTGCTTCATTGATGTCTTCAGAATGAATAAATTTAATTTCAACCTTACAATCATTCACTGCCCCCGCATGGATGAGCGATTCATTAATTGATTTATAAGAATCCTGAAGTTCCACATATTTACCAATAAGACCAATTTTTACCGCACTCTTTGGATTCTTTAGTTTTTTAAGAAATTGTTTCCAGGGGCCAAGATCTGGAGAACCCTGATCGGGTAATCCCAGTTTTTTAATTACTGTTTGATCGAGTTTTTCCTTCTGCATCAAAATGGGTACTTCGTAAATAGTTGATACATCAATTGATTGTATTACAGATTCGAGATCAACGTTGCAAAAAGAGCAACTTTTCGACGAATATCATCGGTAAGTTCTTTTTCGGTTCGAAGAACAAGAATATTTGGCTGTATCCCATTTTCAAGCAAAACTTTTACAGAGTGTTGTGTTGGTTTTGTTTTAAGCTCGCCGGTAGAAGATAAGTAAGGAACCAGTGTCAGATGTATTACTAAGGTATTTGAATCCCCCATTTCCCATTTAAGCTGACGTACTGCTTCAATATAGGGCAATGATTCAATGTCACCTACCGTACCACCTATTTCAGTAATCACCACATCGAATTTATTTTTGTCCCGACTAACTTTATGCTGCGTTTTATCTCATCGGTAATATGGGGTATAACCTGAACTGTTTTTCCAAGGTAATCCCCTTTTCTTTCTTTGTTGATAACATTCTGATAAATTCTGCCAGTGGTTACATTATTGGCCTGTGATGTATGAACACCCAGAAATCGCTCATAATGTCCAAGGTCAAGGTCGGTTTCTGCCCCATCAAGGGTAACGTAACATTCACCATGTTCATATGGATTTAATGTTCCGGGATCAACATTAATGTATGGATCGAGTTTTTGAATAGTAACTTTGAAACCTCTGGCTTGCAGTAATTTACCAAGAGAAGCTGAAATTATGCCTTTACCCAGGGAAGAAGTAACCCCACCTGTAACAAAAATGTATTTAGTCGTTCCCAAGACTTCTGAAATTTTAACTAGATTTTCACCGCAAAGTAATAAAAAAAAATAGAAATGTTTCAGTATGATTTTTGATAATGGTGATATTCATTTTTCATAAGGAAAAAAATTGAACATCAAAAAAAAATAAAGTTATGACAGTAAAGCAGAACCTTAATTTTCATCCATCTCGTCAATCATCCTTATTTTTTCAGCAAGCATTTCAATTTTACTTTTTGCCGCATCAATTTTTCGTCTCACCTCTGCAATCATTGTATCGGCGTTTTTCGATTTCGCAAAAACCGATGTTATTTTCCCATAAAACAATGTCATTTTCAAGTTGTTTGAGTCGGGTAACAAACCGGTCTCTTTCCTGAAGTACTTTATAGTCCGAATTGTTTTTTCTTGACATGTTATCGAGGCGCGATCTGAATTTGATGATGTTTTTTTTGTCTTCATCAATTTTGAGGGCGTCGAATTTTTTGTTTAATGCATTCCGGTATTTTTCCTGAATTGTATTTTTTGCATCTATGGGCACAAATCCTATTCCTGCCCAATCGCGCTGAAATTCTTTAAGTTTATTCAGGTTTTCTTCAACATTTGAAGAGAATGAATAATTTTCAATTTGCTGAATTAATTCTTCCTTTTTCTTCAGGTTTTCTTCATAACTCGAATCAATGGTTGAGAAATGATTGTTTTTCCGATCAAAAAATTTATCACAAGCCGAGCGGAACCGTTTCCATATTTTATCGGATAATCTTTGGGGTACAGGACCAATTTCTTTCCATTTTTTTTGCAACGCAATTAACTCATCGGTTGTTTTTTCCAGTCGGTACTTTCCTGTAAGGCTTCAGCCTGAATACACAATTCGGTCTTCAACTGGAGGTTATCGTCAAATTCCTGTTTTAAAATTTCTAAATTTTCACGTTTTCGATTGAAAAATTCATCGCACGCTTCACGAAACCTGATATAAATTTTAGGATTGTCTTTTTTTGGTGCAAAGCCTAAAGTCCGCCAAACTTTTTGAAGTTCAATAATCTCATTTGATTTTTCTCCCACTCCTGGTACGACTTAATTGAAGATCGTGAAATTTCCTCTGCTTTTTCACATAAAATGATTTTGGCTTCAAGGTTTTTTTTTATGCTCCTGTTTTTGATTTAAATAATAATCCTGATGCTTTTTATTAATTACAGTGGTCGTTTCTTTAAAACGTTGCCATATTTCATCCCTCATTTCTGCAGGTACCGGACCAATTTCGCGCCATTGGGCATGCAGAGCCTGAAGTTTAGTGAAAGCTGAAAGTATACCTGGCTCAAGTAATAATTCTTCTGCTTTTTCGCATAAAATAAGTTTAGCTTCAAGGTTTTTCTTCAAATCAAGATCGCGTAATTCCTGATTGATTTTTATGTAGTCGTAAAAAGTTTCTACATGATGATGGTAGTTTTCCCAAAGATCGTTTAATGCCGATTGAGGAACAGGTCCGATCTCGCGCCATTTTTTTTGCAATTCCCTGAATTCCTGGAAAGTTTTATTGATTGATTCCTTACGGTTAACCAAATCTTTAATTTCTTCAATAATACCATATTTTTCTTCCAGGTTTTTCTGCTTTTCCTCCTCCTGAATTTTATTGTATTCAGTCCGGAAATCTTTATATTTTTGAAGGTATTCTTTTAATTCAGTTTCAAGTGGATCTTCTTCCGGTTTAAAATCTTCGGGTAAACCACCTTCGTCAAGGAAATTTTTCTTTTTCCTTTCAAAGTCTGCTTTTGATTTTTTGTAGAAATTTTATTTTAATGAAATCAATATCATCCTTAATGTCAAGTACTGAGCCTTTGTTAATCAAATCTTTAAGTATCGAAACCAAATCTTCTTTACTTAATGCCGAATAATCAATTTTTTCTACCTCCTGAGCATTGAAACTTTCATCAACCTCCTTTACTTTTGAAAAGTCACCATCGGCATTTTCATACTCCAAATTTTTAGCATCATCCGAATCTTCGGACTGATCCATATCTGATTCACGTTCATTATTCGATTCAGCTATAACCGTGGATTCTGAGTCTTCAGATTCTACGTTTTCAGTATTTTCATCAGGATTTTGCCGGATTTCTTCTGAACTGTTTATTTGTTCATTTTCCTGGTTGTCAATTTCGTTCTTTTCTGAGTCTTGAAATTGTCCTTCCTGATTCGGTCCATTAAGGTCTTTATCAACCATAGTAATCGTTTTGTGTAAGCTGCACTTTTAAAAACAGGTTACGAAAATATTACATTTTAACTGATAATGTTTCAAGTTTTTCCAGTTATTCAAAAATATTTATGATTCAATTAGGTTTTGTGACCAAAAAATCAGGTTTTCCAAAGGTACAAAAAAATAATTTTTTGTTTAACCTTTCACATACATGTTTTCCTTAGAAAATGTTTTTATCTGATAGAATTACACCTGGTTCCAAAAATATTAAACAAATAGAACTTTTTTAAGGATAACAATTTTGATTATTTTTGAAACTGTTTCTTTTTTGTGGAACCTAATAACATTAAACATTGTTGATGAAAAGATTTGTTTTCATATTGCTGATTATCATTCTAGCAACAGTCGTTTCATTTTATTTTTTACGAAACAGGGCAAAGCCATGGTCACCTGAATGGGAAGAAAAAATTGAAACTTTTCAGCCTACTTCAAAAATTATGAACGTTATTGGTGTTGAAAAAGGTATGAAGGTTGGTGAAATAGGAGCTGGCAATGGCAGGTTTTCTGTAAGGCTTGCTAAAAGGGTAGGTAGTGAAGGGAAAGTTTTTGCAAATGATATTGATCTTAAGGCAGTTCGATTTATGAAACAACGATTGGTTAACGAAAATATAAATAATGTGCAGGTTATATTGAGCAGGGAAACGAATCCATATTTTCCAAAAAACACGCTTGATATGGTTTGTGTAATCAATTCGTACGAAAACTTCAGCGACCCGGTGCGGTTACTCGCAAATACATATTCTTCCTTAAAAAAGGACGGAATTCTCGCCATTGTTGCCTTTGATCCTGAAAAATCTTCAAAAAAGAAAGAAGACGCCGTTTCAAAAGAATTGCTAATCGGTGAAGTTAAAGATGCTGGATATCAGTTATTATCAATTGATTCAACATCCCTGGTTTATGATAATGTTTACCTTTTCAAAAAAGAACAGTAATTTATTTCTATATAAGTTTTAATGCCAAACCATAAAAAATTATTTACCGCGAAGCGCACGGAGTCCGCGAAGGGGGGGATGCGGGCGGTTGTGATGGAGCTGGACGGTGTGGGGGCGGTCGAGTAGGACATGCCGTGTCCGACGTGGATTTATGAGTAACAATAAATCGTTGCAATCGCGCCCGCCGCTGGCGCGGATGTTGAAGCTGCACGAGGAGTTGCAGGCGGGGCGGCATCCTAACTGCCGGCGGATGGGGGAGGCGCTGGAGGTGTCGTCCAAGACCATCCAGCGGGACTTGGAGTTCATGAGGGACCAACTGGGGTTGCCGATCGAGTATGACGGGGCGCGGTTTGGGTATGGGTACACGGAGCCGGTGGGGCATTTTCCGACGGTGCAAGTGAGCGAGGGGGAGGTGGTGGCGTTGTTTGTGGCGCAGAAGGCGTTGCAGCAATACCAAGGGACGTCGCTGGAGCGTCCGTTGGCGGGGGCGTTTGAGAAGATTGCGGGCAGCCTGAAGGACGAGGTGTCGCTGGATCTGACGGACTGGGACCGGGCGATTTCGTTCCGTGCGGCGGGGGGCGGCGGTGGTCGTCGGAATGGCGGCTTCCCCAGAGGCTAAATAATTGATTCTCCCTCTCTAACCCGTTGAAATTAGCGCAGACAAGCTAATCGATCGGCCTGTGTAGGATGTCTACATGGGCAATTTTCGTTTGTGTCAGGTTCGTTAGGAAACAACGGGGCAATTTTGTGTTTGTCGCGATCGCGCAGAACACCAAAGTATAATGCTCAAATTAGGCGATCGCTGCACTTGATATCGGCTTCTTTCCTCAGTGCCCTTGAAACTCTCTGCTCCCACCGAACTGCTCTGGGCTTTAATTGGCCTGATTTTAACGATCGGTGGCACATTTTTGGAAGGCTTCATTCTCAATGCGCCTTGGGACTGGAGCCGTCACGGGCTGCAAGCCTACGCGATCGGGGTGACGTTTCAAATTGGTGCAGTTTTGTTTGTTGGCTTTCTGGGCGGACGCAATGCAGCGGCAATCTCACAAATTGCTTACGTCCTGATTGGCCTCACCTGGCGCGATGTGTTTGGTCAAGGCGGCGGCTACGACTACATTCATCATCCTTCATTTGGCTATTTGCTGGGCTTTATTCCGGGTGCTTGGCTGTGCGGACATCTCGCCTTTCGCCTGCCGTCGCGACTCGAATCGATCGCCTTTAGCGGTCTGGCTGGGCTGGGCGTAATTCACGCGATCGGTTTGACCTACCTGCTGATTGGGTTTGCTGTTGGCTGGGTGCAGTCACCAAATTTATCATTGTGGCAGGCGATCTTAACCTACTCGGTGTATCCGATTCCGGCGCAGTTGGCGATCGTCTGCGCTGCTACCGTTCTCGCCTTTGGACTCAGACTACTGCTGTTTTACTAACCTCCCCATGCCGCTTCGCAACCAGACTTTTTGGATCATTGCTTTTGTCTGCATCATGCTTGACCAGTTGACGAAGTACTGGACGGTTCAGGCAATGCAGATTGGGCAGTCGATTCCCTTCTGGCCGGGAGTTTTGAATTTCACCTACGTTCTCAACCCCGGCGCGGCGTGGGGACTGTTTAGCGAGTTTCCCCTCCTGCTGCGATCGCTCTCGTTGATCGTCAGCTTGGGGCTGATGGGGATGGGCGCGTTCACTCGGCTGACGCGCTGGGAGCAGGTCAGCTTTGGCTTTTTGCTCGGTGGCGCGTTAGGGAACGGGATCGATCGCTTCGTCGCGGGCGAGGTCGTTGATTTTCTGCAATTTGCCTTCATCAATTTTCCCGTTTTCAATTTGGCAGATGTGTTCATCAACATTGGCGTGGGCTGTCTGCTCGTGGTTTTGTTTCGCAAGCCGCCTGCAACAAACGGCAAGCGATCGAACGGCTAGTGGCTCCGATCGCTAGCAAATCCGAGCGATAGCAAATTCCGTCTGAAGCAACACTTTATGCAATAATCATTTACAGAGATTTAAGGAAAGGACGGCAATGTCCTTTAGAAATCATGAGTGTAGAAGCGGTTGATCCAGCCACGCTCGATCGATATGAGTGTTCTGCCTGCGGCTACATCTATGAGCCAGCCAAAGGTGACGGCAAGCAAATTGCAGCAGGTACCCCGTTTGAAGAACTGCCTGCTGACTGGCGCTGCCCGGTCTGCGGTGTCAAAACCAAGCTGTTCTCCAACATCGGTCCAACCGGAAATCCGTCTGGCTTCAAGTCCAATTTGGGCTACGGTTTTGGGGTCAACAACATGACGCCCGGACAGAAGAACCTTCTCATCTTTGGAGCGCTGGCCTTGGGGTTTCTCATGTTTCTCAGCCTCTATGGTTTGCAGTAGATACGGGTCTGCAATAAACTCGATCGTGATTATTTTTTGACTTGGAACGTTTATGCTCAAGCCGCTCAAACAATTTGTGATTTTGGCGATCGCCCTACTGTTTTGTAGCGGCTGCACCAACGCCTATCTGCCCAGCCTGAGCAACAATCCCTGGCAGGTCGTTTCGCTGCCAACCGAAGCGACGCTGCTTGATGTCGGCTTTACGGGAAATCCCCAGCACGGCTGGCTCGTGGGCAAAGCAGCCACGCTGCTGGAGACGACTGACGGCGGTGATACCTGGCAGGAGCGATCGCTGAATCTCGACAGCGCAAACTACAATCTTTCCTCCGTCAGCTTCAGCGGCAACGAAGGCTGGATCGTCGGTCAGCCTGCAATTTTGCTGCACACAGCGGACGAGGGAAAAACCTGGCAGCAAGTGCCGTTGAGCGACCAACTGCCCGGACAGCCCAATACGATTACCGCAATGGGCAAGCGATCGGCAGAAATGACGACCGACATTGGCGCGATCTATCGGACGGAAGACAGCGGCCTGAACTGGAAGGCAATGGTGCAGGAAGCTCTGGGCGTGACTCGCAACCTGTCGCGATCGACTGACGGCAAATATGTCGCAGTTTCGGCTCGCGGCAACTTTTACTCGACCTGGGAACCCGGACAGGAAGCTTGGGTGCAGCACAATCGCACCAGTTCACGCAAGCTGCAAAACATGGGCTATGGAGCAGACGGGCGGCTGTGGCTGCTAGCACGAGGCGGCACAATGCAGTTCAGCGAGCCGAACAGCGTGGAAGAGTGGGGCGAAGCCACGAATCCCGAATTCTCGACAAGCTGGGGACTGCTGGATCTTGCCTACCGGACGCCCGAAGAAATCTGGGTGTCGGGCGGCAGCGGCAATCTGCTGATGAGTCCCGATGGGGGTCAGACCTGGCAAAAGGATCGGGCGATCGAAAACACGCCTTCAAACCTGTACAAAATTGTGTTTCTTTCGTCCGATCGCGGCTTCATTTTGGGACAGGGCGGAACACTGCTCAAATATGAGCCGCAGGCTGCATAGTTTGCAGGTCAAGCTAGTAGTAAATACCGATCTGGCCTGATGGGAAAAGGTCGATCGAATCTGGAAAATTCTGTTTAGTTTAACTTGTGAGTCTTGGCTCACTCCCGTATGATAGAAGGTAAATCGATTGTTGTGATTGTGGGAGAACATTGATGGCAGGTACAACCGGAGAGCGTCCATTTTCAGATATTGTTACGAGCGTCCGCTACTGGGTGATTCACAGCATCACCATTCCCGCTTTGTTCATTGCGGGCTGGCTGTTTGTCGCCACTGGTCTGGCTTACGACGTGTTTGGAACGCCGCGCCCGAACGAGTATTCATACGCGTTAAGCCCCATTGCCGCGATCCATGCGAACGCTTCGTATGTGTTTTTGTAGCCCTGTGCGTAAAAGCTGTCTGAATTGCCCGAAGGCCCGAATAATACC
>JAAUTT010000131.1 GCA_012031335.1 Bacteroidales bacterium
TTGACTATGAGCTTCAAATACAAAGGACTGATAAATATTTTCACTAAAAGAAATAAACTCCCCTGGCCCAGTTTCCAGCTTCATGGAACCATTTTCAAGTTTTCTGTAGTCGAGCAATTGGTTAACAAGACATAACAGGTAATTGATTTGCTGCTGTACCTGCATCATCCTGTCCTCCTGCGCAACACTTAAATTCCCTTCGGCTATCAGAACCTCAATAGGCCCCGCAATGAGTGTAAGCGGTGTCCTGATTTCGTGAGAAATATTCGTAAAAAAATTAACTTTCTGTTCGTTTACTTCCTTAAGTTTTTCGTGAAGTTCGAGTAAATGCTCATGTTGCGCCAGTAATTGATCCTTTTGGGAAACAGTTTGGCGGTTCACTTCTTCAAGTTCATTATTTTTTATTTCAAGCTGTTTGCGTTGAAGCTCTAATTCGCTTGTCCGCTCTTCAACAACAGATATCAGATATGCATTTCTCTTTCTTTCCTGAAATAGCCTGAACCTAATAAATACCAGCGCGCCAATAAAAAGGATTAATACAATAGATGAAAAAACCATCCTTTTTTCCAAAAAGGCGGAGTAATCCTGAATTGAATAGTTTTAATATTGGTCCATATTCCATCGGCATTACAAGCCTTTACCTGCAAAAGTGCATCATCCTTATTAGCCAGTTCTTTATTTATTTCGACATAAGAGCCATTTCTGATAACCCAATCGTTTCCATTCCCTGAAATTTTATAAGCTATTTGGTTCTTGGCTGTATTTGTATAATGAAACGCCTGCAGTCTTACCTTAAAATCCTTTTTTTTGTAAGGTATGTTTATCACATCCTTACCTTTATTTACTTGTAATTTAGTCCTGCTGCCATCTGTAAATAGTAATTCGGCATAAAGCTGAGGTGGGATTTTGTTGGATGGAACCAATGCAGGATTGAAATAGGTAATTCCCTCAATACCGCCAAATACATAATACCATCTTTGCTTTTGAAGTAGGCACCTTCGGAAAATTCGGTATTAAACCAACCATCGTGCTTATTGTAGCTGCGGATAAAATGTGTTTTGGTGTTAACCCGGGCAACTCCTTTAGAAGTGCTTAACCAGATATTACTCTGATTATCTTCCAATATCCCAAGGATTAAGCCAGCAGGCAACCCTTGAGATGCTGAATAGGAAACAATTTTCTCATTTTCAGGATTATAAACATTCAATCCATCAGAAGTGCCAATCCAGATTAATCCACTTTTTGACTGATAAAGACTGTAAATACTGTTATTATTCAGAGATCCGGACTTATCGCCAAAAGACTTAAAACTATGACTTTTCCCTGTTTGAGTCTCATAAATGTATACGCCGTCAAATTCAGTACCTATCCAGAGATTCCCTTTACGGTCAAACATAAGCTTACGAACATGAGCATCAATTAAATGTGGTGTTGTAACCTTTGATATTTTCCCGGAAACCAGGTCAATTTTATCAATTCCCCCCCATGAACCTACCCACAAACATTTATTTTTATCCTCAACCATACTGTAAACCCTACCGGCAGATATAACACCATCTCCTTTACCCGGCGAAAAATATTCTCTTTTTCCGGTTTTTAAATCAATCGAAAAAATTCCTGCATAGCATCCTATCCACATTCTGTTATCCGACGAAGGGTAAATACATCGAATCCTGTCCCAATCATCAGATCCAGGCTTGTTTTTGTGGTTGATAAAATTGTATCTGCTTGCTACAGGATCATAAATTGCAATACCATCGTTATAGCTACCAATCCAGATGTGACCTTTCTGATCTTGTGATATAGCCCTGATGGTTCCCTTTGGAATTGTACTAACGGAGCCAGGTTTATGGCATAGCATATTAAGATATTGGGCCTGGGGCAAATGCCTATTTACCCCTCCATCTTTTGTACCTATCCAGAAAATACCAGAATAATCGGTATAAACCGAGTAAACTTCATTGTTTGATAAGGAATAAGGATTATCGGCCTGCTGATCAATTTTTTCGACTCTGTAATTATTACCAGAATTTTTATAAAGTTTTATTAATCCATCTTTTAAAGTTGTAACCAGGCAAACACTGTCTCCGTAATTCCAGAATCTTTGAACCAGAACCGGGTTCGATCTTTTATATTTAATCAGAAAATCGGGTTCTCTTTTTTGATCCAAAAGATCCCTTCTAAAAATGAATTGATTTTTATTCTGATCAAATTCAAAACCACCGTTATTACCCAGGAGCGTAATACTTCCATTTTCGTTATGAATAATTTCTGTTAAAAAGATATTTGAAGGCACAAGTCTAAAACTTTGAAAACGGGAACCTTCATAATCGATCAATTTACTAACAATGCTGTTGGGCTGAACGACCCATAAGGTGCCCTGTTTATCTTCAAAAAGCATTGTTATTTGATTATCGGTGTAAGACTTACCTAAATTTGAAGCAATATTTCTGAATGTCCTGATAGTTTGACCATCATAGCAATTTAGCCCATCGTACGTCCCAAACCACATACGACCGTATTTGTCCTGCTGTATGGCTGTAACGGTATTATTTGATAAGCCATCGTCAACTGTCAGTTTATCGAAAAGATTCGGCAATTGACCGGATAATGATCTTGTAATAAATAATATTGCCACAAAAAAATAAGACCTTAACATGGATGAAATTCTAAAAATTATGGCAATAAAGGTAAAGAAACAAGGTCAAAATACTGATTTACAAATAGTAAAATAATGTTTAATTTAAAGTTATCAAATGATGAGGTTGTCCAAAAAGTGACCTCTATAAAATCTGCCATGTTGGAATTGAAACTTCGACAAATTAGAATCGATCTGCTTTTTAGATAACCTCAACCATTATGTATCCAATGCTTTAATAATTGGTTTCTTTATTCCTTAATGGAGAATACCAATCCACTTTTCTTGTTGCAAACATAGCAACTGCCAGTAAAATAAAGAGACCAAAACTGCCGAATAAAAAGTGAAAAGGTTTCCATTTGAAGAAGTACAAACAAAAAGCCATAAAGAATAATCAGGAATATCCCCGTCAGCATTACGGCTTTTCGTTTCAAAATATTGAATGAATATCCAGTAATGAGGGAAATGGTTAATGCAGATGCTATTGCATAAGCTATATTAAACCCAAAATACTCTGAAAGAGAAATCAGCAAAGTATAAAATATTACCAAAGCCATACCTATCATGAGGTATTGTACAGGATGAATTTTCGATTTATTAATTATTTCATTCACGAAAAAGATCATAAAAGTCAGGAAAAGAAACATTACAGCATATTTAGCTGATCTGGTAGATTTTTGATAATGATCAACAGGTAAAAGTAATTCCAATCCAAATGCAGATTCCAAAATAGCTTCTTCTCGCCTCCTGTACAACTTTGAGGATAATTTCTGTTTAAACTTAGTATATTCCATTCAGCCTTAAAGCCATCATTGGTAATTTCTCTTTTTTCGGGAAGAAAAGCCCCGCTGAAACTTGGAGATTTCCAGGGAGATTCGATATTTACCTGAGTTTCCTTACCAAATGGTAAAAACCCAATATTTTCGCTTCCATTAATATCAAGTTTCAGAGAGAAATTGTAAGCACCTGAGTCCGGATTGATTGGGATTTTGGAATGAATGCCCGATTCGAAAATATCGCGATTAATTACACCGGGTTTCCCGATGTAAGATTCATCATTCCATTCAATGTTTATTAATCGTTTTATTCCTCTTAAATCGGGGATTCCTATGGTAACAAATGCTTCATCCCATAAAATATTCTCTTCCGGAACATTTAAAAAATTAATATCGGGCTTTAAGAAGAGCCCACTTAATACCAGATCAGAATTATACAGGATAACTTTATAAATTCCTCTGCTTCGAACTTCTGGTTTAATATTACCTTGAATTTTAAGTTTTTCAGGTAAAAAGTGTGCGTAAGCAATCTCTTCGGATTGATTTCCTGCTATTCCGGATATTTTTTTATAAGGCAAAGTTAAAACCGGGCCACCAATTATCTGATTTGCGCCCCATTTATCAGTAATTTCTTTTTTAACTTCAGTATGACTTTTGCTTCTCTCCGTAATAAGATTCTGAATCATAGAAGTTGGTATAAGTAGTATTAATACAAGTAAACCTATAGCTATTAGCTTAAATGTAATTGAATTGCGGATCCATCCGGAAGTTTCAGTTTTTAATTCCATTTTGATAAATATTAAGTTTATAAATTATTGTTTATAAGAATTTTATAAGACCGTCTCATAATTCTGATAATCATCATAATAAAGTAGAATTTGAGTTGCCAGTAAATGTGTTGAAGTTGTCGTTTCATAAATATTAATTTAAAAGTTCTTTGCGATTCAAAGTTTTAAGATAAAAAAATAGAGGTTTAAAAAGAAGTAAAAATTATATCTCATATTCATATTCATTTTCCTAAAGTTCTTTGCGCTTCAAAGCTATGAAAAAATTAAACATGATAATACACTTATAGTATTTTTAAGGAATAAATTTAATATCTAATGATAGTAAGGCTTGCCTCGCGGTTTCCGTGTAAAAACTCATCAATTTTCATAACCCGTTTACCTTCGGGCTGTAATTGATGAATTATAATGAATCCATCGATTCCCGATATCCGAAAAGAATTTTTATCAAGATAAATCATTCCGGCCTGCTGCAATTTGGTATGAACCATTTCGCAACTGAGAATCTTAAATGTTTTGGCACCTTCGGTGGTGCTGATCATTGTCCATGCTCCCGGGTATGGACTTAATCCACGAATGAAGTTATAAATTTCTTTAACAGGTTGGTTCCAGTTTATTTTGCAGTTCTCACGGAAAATTTTAGGTGCAGGTTTAAGTAAAACATCCGATTTCAGCTGGTCCTGCGAGATAGGTGAATAATTGCCCAACCGGATGGAATTAACTGTTTCTGTTAATAAACCAGCACCAGCTTGGGCCAGTTTATCATGTAATGTACCAGCGGTATCCTCGTTTGTAATTTCAATTTCAGCTTTCCCTATAACTTTACCGGTATCAATTTCTTTCTCAATAAAAAAGGTTGTAATACCGGTAACCTGCTCTCCATTCATAATTGCCCAGTTGATTGGTGCAGCTCCCCTATATTGCGGTAAAAGAGAAGCGTGGAGATTAATTGTTCCCAAACGGGGCATCGCCCAGATAACTTCGGGAAGCATGCGAAAAGCAACTACAACAGCCAGATCGGGCTGCAATTTCTGCAGTTTTTCTACAAATAAAGGGTCTTTAAGCTTATCAGGCTGAAGAATGGGTAAATTCTGTGTCAGAGCATATTGTTTTACTTCAGATTCCTTCAGGTTAAGACCACGCCCTGCCGGTTTATCTGGAGCGGTAATAACAGCCACTATATTCTGGCCATCGTTCACCAGTGCTTCCAGCGCCGACACGGCAAATCCCGGAGTACCCATAAATATAATCCTGAAATCTTTTTTCTCCATGAATCAGGCTTCGCTATCGTTCATTAAAAAATCGAGAGAATGTCCCATTTTTATCTCTTTTGGTTCTAAGATAAAATTCATTAAAAGGGTTGGGCTCAACCTCAATGGGAACTATCTCGGTAATATGCAAACCATATCCTTCCAGGGCAACACGTTTAACAGGATTATTGGTCATCAGTCGTATTTTACCTAAGCCAAGATCCCTTAATATACTGGCGCCAACACCATAATCACGTTCGTCGGCTTTAAAACCCAAATCCAGATTTGCCTGAACGGTATCACGACCTTCTTCCTGAAGCTTATACGCCTTAATTTTATTAAAAAGACCAATTCCCCTACCCTCCTGATTCATATAAACAACCACACCTTTTCCTTCTTTTTCAATCTTTTTCATGGCTTCGTGAAGCTGAGGTCCGCAGTCGCAGCGAAGAGAACCGAATATATCCCCTGTAACACACGAAGAGTGCACCCTTACCAGAACGGGCTCATCCTTTGTCCAACTGCCCTTAATAAGTGCAACATGCTCTGTATTATTTGATAACTGGATGAAGGGAATCAGGTCGAAATCGCCAAAACGTGTTGGTAATTTGATCCGCACCCCTTTTTTTATGAGCGACTCTTTACTAAGCCGGTAAATAATAAGATCTTCGATTGAGATAATCTTAATATTCATTTTTTCGGCCAGTTCGAGCAATTGAGGTAACCGGGCCATGGAACCATCTTCATTCATGATCTCGACCAATACACCACCCGGCTTAAGTCCGGCCATACGTGTAAGATCGATGGCCGCTTCGGTATGACCGGCTCTGCGCAGCACACCTTTTTCACGCGCAATCAGTGGGAAAATATGACCGGGACGAGCAAGATCTTCGGGTTTGGTTACCGGATCGACAAGAGCTTTAATGGTACGTGCCCTGTCGGAAGCTGAAATGCCTGTAGTTATTCCAGGTGCTATTAAATCGACAGAAACGGTAAATGCTGTTTTATTGAGTGCATTGCTGTTCGAAACCATCAAATCCAGTTCAAGTTCTCGGCATCTGTTTTCAGGAAGGGCAACGCATATTAAACCGCGGCCATGAATGGCCATAAAATTCACTAATTCGGGAGTAATAAGTTCCGCTGAACAAATAAAATCTCCTTCATTCTCCCTGTTTTCATCGTCTACCACAATTAACATTTTACCCTGACGGATATCTTCAATAGCTTCTTCAATACTATTGAGTTTTTTGGTATTAACGATTGGTTGGTTCCCAGACATTAGCTTTAACTCCTATTAAATATTTAAAAAACCCAACTAATAATGCCAGGTTCATGGTATAAAAATGTGTAATAAAGCGCAAAATTATAATTTGTAAATTAATTTTCTTGAGATAAAAATCAGCAACAGATGCCAAAATACTGAATAATTGAAGTAACAGAAGAATTTTATATACTAAACCATTGTTCCAGAGAAAAATGTTCAGCAACAACATTGCCAGCAGGAAAAATGGTCCCAGCCAGCGGATTACCTTATGCGAGAGAAAACAAAAACTTAAGGCATTAAACCTAAACAACAAGTGAAAAAATGTTCCAAGGTTCTGAATATTACCAACACCGATTCTTACCTTTCGCCTGAATTCTTCTGTAATACGGCTTGTTACGTTTCGAAACAGATCGAATTAATATCAAGTATAACCTTATAACCCTTTTCCAGAACTTTCATGCTGATATAGAAATCGTCGACCGAAAAATGCACAGGAACATCGGAATATAATTCTTTACGAATGGCATAACAGGCGCCATAAACACCTACACAACAACCAAAAGCCCTGCCTTCGTGATATTTAACCTTAATTTCCTGCGACATAAAGGTGCTTTCCTGGTGGGCAATCCCCTTGCAATTAGCATTTTTATTTATAATAGTTGCTCCTGCAATTCCTACCCGTGGATCGTGAAAATTTTTAAGTATATTCCTGATAAGAGAAGGTTCGAATGTAGCTTTGGCATCGGTAAGGATTAAAATTTCACCTGAGGAAACAGCCACACAGTCGTTAATAACAGCGCTTTTACCTCTCCTTTCCAAAAACAACAAGGGTTTAACAAAAGAACTGGTTTCGGTAAAACTGGCAATGATTTCGTTAGTTTTATCAGTAGAGCCATCCGAACCAATAATTATTTCAAGTTTATCAGCCGGATAGTCTGAATGAAGGATATTCCTAATTTTTTCTTCTATATGATTTTGCTCGTTATAAGCAGAAACAATAACCGAAACCTTCGGGTAAACCGTAATGTCCTTCAGATCGTTCCTGCTATTAGCTATGTAATTGCTTAACCACCTTATAATAACAGGAAAGATAAAATATGAGTAAAACAAAAGGCAAATTAAAACCAAAATATTACCTCAGTAATCATTTTCCAAATCGTTACACTTTTAAATATTTAAGGCAAAGCTATGCCAGTACTTCATTATAAAATTCAGCTATACCAATTTTAAGCGAGTTATTATCATAACCGGCGCAAACAAAGCTCCGGGCTTCCTCACTCAATTTCTGCTGTAAAAAAATATCATTTGTAATTTTAATTAAATGATTACAGAAATCAGTTGGATTATCCGCTATCATTAACTGTTTGCCATGTACAACATCTAAACCTTCGACCCCTTTGGAAGTTGAAACAATGGCTCTTTCCAAAGCCAGGCCTTCCAGAATTTTGATACGTACTCCGCTTCCCGAAAACAAAGGTACAATCATAATCGGATAATTCACGATGAAAGCCTTTGCATTGGTAACTTCCCCATGAAAAAAAACTCGTTCTGTATTCAGCAGGGATTTCATCCAATCTGGAGCATTGCGTCCGGCAATATGAAAGGAAAGATTGGGTAGCTTTTCTTTTAGAGTTGGCCATACCATGTTTAAAAACCACTTTAACCCGTGCTGATTAGGAATCCAGTCCAACGCACCCATAAAACATATTGTATTTCCATCGCCCTGATAGTCGGATAGATATTTTCCAGGATCGATTCCAAATGGCATATATTTTAGTATTCCAGGTGAAGAAAATGATAGTATTTCCTTTTTATCCTGCTCTGAAATAGGCATCACTGCTTCAGCGTTTGAAAATAAATGCTTTTCGTACCTTTTGTATCTTCGGGCCATATTGCTGAGATAAAATCTTTTCATAAAAGATTCTGAGTTTCCGAAAGTTCCTGCCAAAGTTTCCACTCCACATTGTGTGCTCTTATTATAACCCTTAAACCAGGTATTTGGCTTAGCACATCCAGGTATATCCCAAGTTGTGAGCCTTCAATTTGTACGATATCAAATTTCTCTGTAATTATAAGTTCCTTAAGCTTTTCTTTATAAAGCCTGTTAAGAAAAACGTATAACTACATAAGGTTTTGTTCCAAATATAAAATTCAGGAACATTGGAATTAGTTTCAGATTAGTATTTACCTCAACAGGAA
>JAAUTT010000132.1 GCA_012031335.1 Bacteroidales bacterium
TCCGGGTCAGCACGGATTAGCCAAAAAAAGGAAAAAGGTATCAGAATATGGTGTGCAGCTGAGAGGAAAAGCAGAAAGCAAAATATACCTATGGGATTTTAGAAAAAACAGTTTGCTAATATTTTTCACAAAGCTTCACGTTCAAAAGGGGTTACAGGTGAAGTTTTATTACAATTGTTAGAGTCAAGACTCGACAATGTAATTTACAGACTTGGAGTTGCTCCTACACGAAAAGCTGCTCGTCAGCTTGTGAACCATTGTCATATTGTTGTTAATGGGCATGTGGTTAACATACCATCCTATATTGTTAAAAGCGGCGATATAGTCGGCGTTCGTGAAAAATCAAAATCTATGGAAGTTATTACTGATTCCTTATCATCCTCACGAAAATCAAAATATTCATGGCTGGAGTGGGATGCAGAAGAAATGATGGGCAAATTTTTAAATATGCCTGAACGTTCTGATATTCCTGAGAACATTAAAGAACAGTTAATTGTTGAATTATACTCGAAATAATCAATATTGATAATATGGCCATATTAGCTTTTCAAAAACCTGACAAGGTTATAATGCTCGAATCGGATGACTTCACAGGGAAATTCGAATTCAGGCCATTAGAACCAGGTTACGGTATTACAGTAGGAAACGCCCTGAGAAGAATTTTGCTTTCTTCACTTGAGGGTTATGCAATTACCACAATTAAGATTGAAGGTGTTGATCATGAGTTTTCTACAATTACCGGAGTTATTGAAGATATTACTGAAATAATTCTCAATCTGAAGCAAGTTCGCTTTAAAAAACAAGTTGAGGAAACCGATGGTGAGAAAATTCATTTAGTTATAAGTGGTCAAAATGAATTTAAGGCTGGAGACATGAACCGTTTTCTTAATGGTTTCAAAGTTCTCAATCCTGAACACATTATTTGCCACATGGAACCTGAAGTTAAACTTCAGATAACGCTTACTCTGAATAAGGGAAGAGGGTATGTTCCATCGGAAGAAAACCGTCCGCATGACACTGAATTTGGTGTAATTGCCATTGATTCCATTCATACTCCGGTAAAAAATGTGAAATATTCTGTTGAAAACTATCGTGTTGAACAGAAAACTGACTATGAAAAACTTATCATAGACATCAAAACAGACGGCTCAATACATCCAAAAGAAGCGCTAAAAGAAGCGGCAAAAATTCTTATTTATCATTTCATGCTTTTTTCAGATGAGAAAATTACACTTGATTCTGAAGATAAAAGCGCCAATGAGGAATTTGACGAAGAAATACTTCACATGAGACAGTTACTTAAAACCAAACTGGTAGATCTTGATCTTTCAGTTCGTGCCCTTAACTGCTTAAAAGCTGCTGAAGTAGAAACTTTGGGCGACTTGGTTAAATTTAACAAAAACGATTTACTGAAGTTCCGTAATTTTGGTAAAAAATCGTTAACCGAATTGGATGAACTGCTCGAATCGATGAATCTGATGTTCGGGATGGATATAAGCAAGTACAAATTAGACAAGGATTAGAACAATGAGACATTTAAATAAGATTAATCATCTTGGCAGGACAAGCTCTCATCGCAAGGCTTTGATGTCGAATATGGCATCGGACCTTATTTTACGCAAGAGAATTACAACCACCACTGCTAAAGCCAAAGCCTTGCGCATGTATGTTGAACCACTTATCAACAAATCGAAGGAGAACACAACTCATTCAAGGCGAGTAGTATTCGGTTATCTGCAAAATAAATTTGCAGTAAGTGAACTTTTTAAGGATATTTCTGCAAAAATATTAAACCGTCCCGGAGGATATACCCGCATTCTTAAAACAGGTTTCAGGGAGGGCGATAATGCTGAAATGTGTATTATTGAACTGGTGGACTATAATCTCAATATGTTATCTGCTGGTGGTGATACAAAAACAAAAGCTGCCCGTAAGAGCAGAAGGGGAGGTAAGAAAAAGATTGAAGATGCTAAAGTAGTAGCATCAGCCGCTTCGGAACCTAAAAAAGTGAAAGAAGCAAAGCCTAAGGCTGAACCTAAATCAGCTTCTGAAACAACCCAAAGCCCTGAAAAGGATTCATCAGAGTCATAATTCTGACATACAGATATTTTAAAAGGGATAAGGGTTATTTTAGCCTTATCCCTTTTTATCTTTATTATATCGAAACATTAACAATTAATTTAAATTATTATGGGTCAAATCGTAAGCATTCATGCCCGTGAAATTCTGGATTCACGTGGCAACCCTACCATTGAGTGTGAGGTAATTTTATCAAGTGGAGCTAATGGTCGTGCTGCCGTACCATCGGGAGCATCAACCGGCGAAAATGAAGCAATTGAACTTCGTGATGGCGATAAAAGCCGTTATCTGGGTAAAGGTGTATTGAAAGCCGTTAATAATGTTAACGAAATTATAGCTAAGGAATTAGTAGGTATGAACGCTATGGATCAGGTTGCCATAGACCGCAAAATGATCGAAATGGACGGCACCAAAACTAAAAGTAACCTGGGAGCAAATGCTATCCTTGGTGTTTCTTTAGCTGTTGCAAGAGCTGCTGCCGATCACCATGGTTTACCTCTTTATCGCTATATTGGAGGAACAAATGCTAAAACTCTGCCTGTTCCAATGATGAACATCATCAATGGTGGTTCTCATTCTGATGCTCCTATTGCCTTTCAGGAATTTATGATTCGTCCTGTGGGTGCAGCATCATTCCGTGAGGGCTTGCGCATGGGTGCTGAAGTATTTCATGCTTTAAAAGCTATATTGAAATCAAAAAACTTAAGTACTGCAGTAGGTGACGAGGGTGGCTTTGCTCCTAATTTTGCTGCCGGTACCGAAGAAGCTCTCGACAGTATTATTGCTGCAATAGAAAAGGCTGGTTATAAAGCCGGGAAAGATGTTATGATAGGTCTCGACTGTGCTGCCAGTGAATTTTTCAAAGATGGTATATATGATTATACTAAATTTGAAGGAGCTAAGGGTATAAAACGCAATTCGCAGCAACAGGCCGAATACTTAAAAGAATTATCAACCAAATACCCAATCGATTCTATAGAAGATGGAATGTCGGAAAACGATTGGACAGGATGGAAGATTTTAACAGACCTTATCGGTAGCAAAGTTCAGCTTGTTGGCGACGATTTATTCGTTACAAATGTAGAATACCTTCAAAAAGGTATCAAACAGGGATGCGCTAATTCCATCCTCATTAAAGTTAACCAAATTGGTACATTAACTGAAACATTGGACGCTATTGAAATGGCTCACCGTGCAGGTTATACTTCAGTTACATCACATCGTTCAGGCGAAACTGAAGATTCAACCATTGCAGACATCGCTGTGGCGACCAATTCTGGTCAAATCAAAACAGGCTCCTTAAGTCGCTCCGATCGTATGGCAAAATACAATCAACTCCTTCGTATTGAAGAAGAGCTGGGTGACCTTGCTATATATGGCTTCAAAAAATAATTAGTTTAACAATTTACCTGTCAATGGGGCTAAATGTAATATGTTAGCCCCATTTTCTTTTAATTACGGAACTTATTTTCTGCTGATAGTTATTTCGCTGCCAGCAGTTTTCACCAACAGTCTTACTTATGTTATCGACCGTTTTTGACAAATTCAACTTTTTTTTGTTATATTAGTGAATTAAGTTAGCAATCATAAACCTTCTTAAATATTTACTATTATGCCCAGGCTAAGGAGAAACTTTACGAAAAAATTGAATCATGGCGTCAAAGAACTAACAGGCTGTTGAATGATTATGGCGATGTTGTTATTGATGAAGTTACTATTTCGAAAGCAATAGGTGGTATGCGTGATTTGAAATGTCTGGTTACGGATATTTCATACCTTGATCCTCAGGAAGGAATTAGATACAGAGGTTATACATTACCCGAATTATTCGAAAAGCTCCCAAAGCCAAAGGGATCCAACATGCCTTATGTTGAAGGGTGTTATTATTTACTATTAACAGGGGATATACCTTCAGAATCTGAAGTTGCTGAAGTTATTGATGAATTTTCCAAAAGACGAATTCTTCCTCGATATGTTTATGAAGTAATCGATGCTTTCCCATCAATAAGCCATCCGATGACGATATTTTCTTCTGCTATTCTTACAATGGCCAGAGAATCGTTCTTTAATAAAAAAGTATCATGCCGGAATTAATAAATCGGAGTATTGGGACCCTTATTATGAAGATGCATTAAATCTTCTGGCAAAATTACCCGAAGTAGCTACCTATATTTATGCCAAACTATACAGGGGCGGAAAACGAATACAAAGTAATCCAAACCTTGATTTTGGAGGGAATTTTGCTCATATGATGGGTATAGCTGCACCATATGACGATGTTTCAAGATTACATTTTATTTTGCATGCCGACCATGAAAGCGGTAATGTGAGCGCTCACACGGGACATCTTGTTGCCAGTTCATTATCAGATATTTATTTATCCATTTCTGCTATGATAAATGGATTAGCCGGCCCCCTCCATGGTTTGGCTAATCAGGAAGTTCTGTTGTGGTTACAGGATGTAATGAATAAAATGGGAGGTCATACTCCAACTGAAGGCGAATTAAGACAATTTGTATGGGATACACTCAATTCTGGTCAGGTTATTCCAGGATACGGCCATGCTGTACTTCGCAAAACTGACCCAAGGTATACCATACAGCGCGATTTTTGTTTGCAGTATATGCCTGGCGATCCTCTCTTTGAATTGACCAATATGCTTTACAAAATTGTGCCTCAAGTGCTTTTGGAACACGGAAAAGCAAAAATCCATGGCCAAACGTAGATGCTCAGTCTGGAGTTATTCAATGGCATTATGGTGTTAAGGAATACGATTTTTATACAGTTCTTTTTGGTATTGGCCGGGCTATTGGTATTTGCGCCAACATTGTTTGGGACAGAGCCCTTGGGTATCCCCTTGAACGTCCCAAATCTGTTACAACCGAAATGCTCGAAAATATTGCCATGAAATCAGTCAAAAAGGATAGGACTAAATTTTTTGGAATGTTTTATTTAGAACACAAAGTCTCATTTGAAATACTATAGAAAATAGTCTTTTGGATCATGACTTTGTGTTCCTTTTTTGATTCTGAATACTAACTTGATTTTTTAATTTTGCTATCCATTTTATTGTTTAGCTTATTTTTCTTAACCATCAAAATTTAGAACCTTTAAATTTTATTTCCCTATAGCAAATTTATTTTGCTAAGTTTCTGTCATTATTTTAAGAAACAATCAACTCTTTTGGAAATCTTCTTTGGGAATGTTTTAATAATTGGTAAATTAGCAATTACAGTATTTGATATGAAGAGTTTTTTCAGGTCATTCTTAATTGTAATATTGCTTTTACAGTCTCAAAGGACTTTTAATCAGGAGTATGTAACTGGTATTGATGTTTTTTCCGTTGTTGAAGGACTTTCCCAAACTACAATTAATACTATTTTTCAGGATTCAAGAGGTTACTTATGGATTGGTACACAAGGAGGCCTGAATCGTTACGATGGTTATACGTTTAAGGCTTATAACCCGCAATTAGTTAATAAAAATTCTATTTCAAGCAATTTCATAACATGCATAACCGAAGACAAAAAGGGAATCTTTGGATTGGAACACGAAATGGCCTTAATTTATATAGTTACAAAAAGGATAACTTTCAACGATATAACCACAACTCAGGTAACCCTCTGACAATTGCTTCCGATGACGTTCAAGGCCTTTTGTTTGACAAGAGTAATAATTTATGGATTAAAACTCCCGAAACACTAGACCGGCTTGATGTATCTTCTGGTCATTTTTTTCATTACCCGTTTTTTAATAACATTTTCAATTTCGACAATGATCGTGTAAATTATCAAATTATTGATGATGTCAAAGGCAGACTATGGGTTTCAACGAAGGATGGACTTAATTTTTTTGATAGGAATCTTTTACTTTTTGATCGATTTCACCAGAGTGAGAAGTCGGAATTTGATCTCGAAGTAAACAATATTACAGCTATTCTGGAAACAAAAGAACAAGAGTTTTGGGTGGGAACAGGTCATGGTCTCAAACTTTTTGACCGGGAAACCAAAAGATTTATGCCATCCGAAAAAATTCGGCTTTTTGGGAAAAAAAGAATTTCTGCTTTACTGGAAGACAATAATGGAAAAAAGTGGATAGGTACTGAAAGTGGGATATATATATATGATCCCCAGAATAATAAAACCGAAAAACTTACCATCTCAGGCGAGGCTTCAGCAAATGTATTGAAATCTCCAATTATTTCGATCTTTCAGGATAAATCCGGAATAATTTGGGTAGGAACTAATAGAGGGCTGGTTAAGATTAATATTGAAACCAAAAAATTCAGACTCATAAATAAAAATTCTTTACCAAAAGGTAATTTCAACTCCGATGATGTGGCTTCCATCTTCAAAGATAATTCATCTTCTTTGTGGGTTGGTACATGGGGAGATGGTTTAAATATACTCGACCTGCAGGATAATTCTGTACGAAATTTTAATCTGTCGGATAATAATGGGAATTCAAACTGGAATTATATTCATGCAATATTTAAGGATCGTAAGAATAACTATTGGTTAGGAACACGCGACGGTGTACTGCTTTTCAATCCGGTAACAGGTAAAGTCAAAAATATCTGCGACGAAAACAATATTAAAGGTTGTGAAATTGTAAAAGGTAACCGTATTTCCCAAATAGTAGAAGATAGTCTTGGTAACTTATGGTTTGCAACATATTACGGACTTTTGAAATTAAATAATCGTAAAACAGAAATTGAGTCCTGGCTGCATTCTCCTGATGACACTACTTCCATGCCTTCCAATGTTTTTTATAATATTAAACTTGATAACAAAGGTCTCTTTTGGCTTGGGACAGATAAGGGTCTCGTTAAGTTTGATCCTTTAACTGGCAAAATTTTAAATAAAACTCATTTCTCAGATAATGAAAGTCATCCGGGATACTCAACCTTATATGCAATTGAAGTTGATGAGCAAAATAAAACTATATGGGCGGGTAGTGAAAATGGCCTTATAAAATTTAATTGGAATTGCAGTATTTCCAAGATTTATGTAGAAGACGAAAATTTGTCAGGTAATGTAATTTATGCACTTTTAAAAGATAGTTATAATAATCTTTGGCTTAGTACTAATCGTGGAATAAATAAATTTAGTATCCTCAATGAATCGGTAATAAACTTCGATTTAACAGACGGGTTACAGAATTATGAATTTAACCTGGGCGCTTATCTCCGAGACAATAATGGGAATTTTTATTTCGGAGGGATTTCAGGAATTAATGTGATCACTCCCGATTCAGTGGCTAAAACATGGCTGTTCCTAATATAGTACTTACATATATTGAAATTTTTGATAAAAAAGGAGTTAAAAAGGAAATTCATCCCGAAGATAATATTATTACCCTGCCATATGGTACCAATCTAATTACTCTGGATTTTGCAGCACTTGATTATACCAATCCATCTAAAAACCAATTTAAATATAAATTTTATAGCGGAGTAGATGAAAGTGATTGGATAAATTCAGGTAAAAGGAGAAGCGTTACCTTTACAAATTTACGACCTGGTAAATACATTTTTAAGCTAATCGGTTCAAATAGCGACCTTGCCTGGAACGAAACTGGTGTGGAATACCAGATAGTTGTGCAGTCTCCTTTCTGGTTCAGTACACTTGCATATTATCTGTATGGTATCTTTGCGATTCTTTTATTCATAATTATATATCAGCTTAGAACCATTCAGTTTCATAAAACCAATAAACTTCTGAAACAACAGGAGATTATTGCCAAAGAAATGCTTAAACAAAAGGAGGAGCTTTCGATTAAAAATAAAAATATTACGGATAGTATCAATTATGCGAAGCGAATTCAGGAAGCGCTGATGCCATCGGAAAAACAAATTAAGAAGGCGTTCCCGACTTCCTTTGTATTGTTGAAACCTAAGGATATAGTTAGTGGAGACTTTTTCTGGATTAGCGAGCGAAATGATAAAGTATTTGTTGCTGCTATTGATTGCACTGGGCATGGTGTACCGGGCGCATTTATGTCTATTATTGGTTATGAATTATTCCGGAAGATAACTAATAACCAAAGTATCGATAATGCCTCGCAAATGTTAACCCACCTGAATCAGGAGTTTGAGTCTATTTTTAAAGATGTTGAAAACTTTACACTGAGAGATGGTATGGATATAGCTTTTGTAGTTATTGACAAGAAAAATCATAAACTTGAGTTTTCAGGAGCAATAAACCCAATGTATCTTATCAGAAATAATAAGATTTTAGAAGTAAGGGGGTCCCGATTTTCTATTGGTATTGAGGAAGATGAAGAAAGAGAACAGGCTTTTGAAAATAATATAATGGACTTGGAACCCAATGATATATTTTATCTTTTTTCCGATGGTTATGCTGATCAGTTTGGAGGTCCGGAAGGGAAGAAGTTTAAATACAGACGTTTCCGACATTTGCTGCTAACTATACATAAATTTCCTATGGACGAACAACTCCAGCTTCTTGAAGAGCGTCTTGATTCCTGGAAAGGAGACCTGGAACAGGTGGATGATATTCTTATTATCGGTATTAAACCACTCTTGAATATTTAATTTTATAGCTCGAAGTTTCCCTTATTTCATATTTGTTACACCATTGTCCGGTAAAATTATTTTAAAAGAATTTAGGGGTTGATTTACCTTTGAGAACGCTTTGCTAAATTCTCATTTCGATCCTGCCTCGCCGACAGGCAGGTGCAGGGAGAAATCTACTATATTTAACCGGACACCAATGATTTGTTAAGTATTAATCAATTGAAAAGCCTTAATAACAGGCATGAGAGGTGATTTGTTTTTTTTGAGAATGAATATGAAATTACTTTTTGT
>JAAUTT010000133.1 GCA_012031335.1 Bacteroidales bacterium
AAAGTATTGTTACTGATGACAAGTTAACTTCGCATTACCATTTTATAAAGATGGTGAAAGCTGCCCCCTTCTATCTGGAGCTTAAAATACTGGCGTACCTGCCGTGCCGACTGGAATGCCAATGTGGGACCACAACAGATTTATTATAAACGTTATGCAAATGTATTGTTTGACTATGCTGAGTGTTTTATTCCATTTGAATGGCGAAAATGATGCTACTGCATGGAGTTATATCAACCAGATAAGGAGCAGGGCTTTCGGTAATATGGAAGTTGGTAAAAAGGATGCTTTAACTGCTACTTATCTGCCTTATTACAAGGAGATCGCTTCTTTCTATATTTCCAAAGGCAGTGCGACAGTAACTGTACCGAGTAGTTATCCAATCCCATTTAACGAAACTGCAGTAACTGTTCCCGATGCAAAGACCTATTATACACAGGTAAAAAGCGATAAGAGCTTTTCTTCTCCAGTATGGTTAGTGGCTTTAGGTATGGAACGTCGTAAGGAATTTAATGCAGAATGGTGTCTTGCACAGGATTTAATACGCTCAGGTTTTATGGAAGATCATATAACTCACAACTATCCAAAAAGTCTGGGTTATCCTAATACCAATCCACTTGTTCAGGATGCATGGCAAACATATCGTTCATTTGACTATGTACCTGAAAAAATGGATATGCCTATACCAACTGAAGAATTGCTGAAAAATAAACTTATCGATCAAAATGAAGCTTATAATTAGGAAGATTTTTCCTTTTTGTTTTGCAAGGTAAACTAATGCTTAAAAAGGGGGGAATACCAATGGTAATTCTCCCTTTTTTCATATTAACAACCTTTCAATTTATATCCCAAACATTGAGTTTTTTTAACTTACCGATTAAATGAAAAAAATAGCTTTATTAATTCTTGTATTCCTGAATACAGGATTAATTTTTAGTAAACCTTATCATCTGTCTTCTAATAATAATGACTCCTTATCTTCTGTGAAAATAAAACCATGGACTAAAGGAGCCTGGGAAACCGGGAAATACCGGAATGTTTTCCTCGAAGCCGGTTATAGTCAAAAAGATATCGATGCGAAATTAGCCAAAGCATATACCGATTTATTTGAAGGCCCCAATAAAATTTATTTTGAAGTGGGAGATACCATGGCTTATGTTTCTGATCTGAAGAATCATGACGCCCGCACCGAAGGCCTCTCATATGGTATGATGGTTGCCGTTCAATTAAACAAAAAGAAGTATTTGACCGTATATGGAGGTGGACCAAGGCATATCTGCAACATCAGGGTGGACCAAGAGATGCTTATTTTGCCTGGAGTATAAATCCAAATACATTAAAAAGAAATTCAGATGGTTCGGCTTCCGATGGTGAACTCTATTTTGTAACCGATTTGTTATTTGCCGCCAACAGGTGGGGTAATAATACTGGTATAAACTATTATGCCGAGGCACGGAGAATTTTAGATGCGATGTGGGCTAAAAATGGTGCCGGTGGTGTTAAAAATATTTTCAATGTTGAACATAAGCAAATCACCTTTACTCCGGATAATTTTGGATATAACTGGACTGATCCATCCTATCATGTACCTGCCTTTTTAGAAATTTGGGCTGCATATGCCAAAGATGGACATGAACAATTTTACAAGGATTGTGCTGATACCGCCAGGGCATTTCTGCATAGGGCCTGCCACCCTGTTACCGGGTTAAATACCGATTACGCTGAGTTCACAGGTGCTCCGCACTCCACACCATGGATGCCTGCTGCTTTCAGGTACGACTCCTGGAGAGTTCCTATGAATATTGCCATGGATTATTCCTGGTTTGCAAAAGATGCTAAATGGCAACAGGATTATGCCAAAAGAATTCAGAACTTTCTTTTTAGCAAAGGTATGGATACATATGAAGATCAGTTCAATCCCGATGGATCAGCTCCGGATTTTATTCTTGATGCAGGAGGATACAGAAAGTTACGTCATTCACTCGGGTTAGTTTCTACAGCCGCTACAACCTCGTTAATGGGAACAGAGATGGTGAGCAATAAATTTGTAGAGGCTATGTGGAATGCAAAACTTGAACCTTACAACGATGGCTATTTTGATCCCTATTACGATGGCCTGTTATATCTTTTCAGTATTATGCACCTAAGCGGAAATTATCAGATTATTAAACCATAATGCAGAGATACATTAATTATTTCCATTTAAATTCATCAGAAAATACAAAGTACTAATAAGGCAGAAATAAATTGTCCCAAAGAGCAGGAGGGATATTAAACCATCCCTATTAACCTTGTAAGGACAAAGTAAATCATAAATACCTCCGGAATATATCGGTTAAATATTCGTGTTTAAGAACCATTTAGAGAACTGTAGAACGAAAAATCGATTATGATGGATTAAACCCAAGCATTTTAGGAGCTTCACAGAGCGATAAAGAGATTATAAAGAATACATAAATGACGATATTTCATAAGTTAGTAGTATGTCATTACCATCCCGGTGTGAATCTCGATGGTTAAATTTAATTTTTTTCGTCTCACGTGAAGGAGAAAGTCAAACCATTGCTATTTTAAACTCAATGAACACCTAAGTAATTCTAAGATTGGCAGTTAACGCTTATGAGCTGAGAGGTGGCCAGGCTCCGCGAATGTCATCTCAATCTAGCTATTTACAAAGTTAATTAGCACGGTACTGCTCATCTGTTACAGGCTCCAGCCAGGTTACAATTCCATTTTCTGTTTTTGGCAGAATATACATTTGAGTAAGACTGCTGTTCTCAGTTGCCCCGTGCCAGCTGTTTTATTTTAGGTGGATCACTTTGATCACATCTCCTTTTTTCATCGTTTGTCTTGGCTTTCCTTCCAGTTGATGGTAACCCTCACCATCCAGGATAATAAGAATTTGCCCACTTGGATGGATGTGCCAGTTCGATCGCGCTCCTTTTTCAAAATACACGTTACCTACAAGTGTATTGTAAATAGAATCATTTGACACAAGGCCAAAGTTGTAGACATTACCAGTGAAATTTGTTGCAGGACCGAGTTCTCCTTTAGGAAAAATTGGTTTATCAGAAGAATCAGACCCTGATAGCTGACTTTGATTTTTGTTATTACAGCTGATCAGTGCAGCTAATAATGAAAAAACACTTATGGATTTAATAATTTTGTGTCGCATAGTTGATTAATTTTTTATTGTTTTAATGAAACCACAAGACTTAATACCGCTTGAGCTGCCTCTGCCTGCGTTTTGCCAATATTTTTCTCCAGTATGGAAAAGATATTCTTAATCTGGTTTTGAGTTAAGCCAACATGCATGCCGGCACTAATATGATATTGCAACTGTGATTCCAGGCCTGGAGGGTAGCTAACACAGTAATAGTCGCCAGTTCGCGTTGCTGATAAATCAGTACGCCTCTGCCAAATATGTCGGCAAACAAATGTTCCTTTAAAAAAACATCTATTCCGGGCGCAAAGGCGCTGGCACCAGTAAGTGGCCCTGATTGTGGTATTCCGGAAAGTTCTTCAAGTGTCTTTCTGCCCTGTTCATATTTATCTCCGTCTTTTACTGTGATGGCCTCTGGTCCGGCCTTGTCCTGAATACCTCTGGCTTTTCTTTCGTCTAAGACGGCCATGAAGGTAGTGAGACCGTTCAGACTCCGAGGAAAGCCACAATAAGCGTACAATTGAATTAAAATTTCTTTAATCTCGTTGATGGTTAGTCCCGCATCCAGTCCTGAATTCAATGCATATTTTAATTTTTCAAGATCACCAGATGCTGTAAAAGCTGCTATGGTAATGATACTTTGTTCTTTCAAATCTAATTGCTGATTATTTGGTTGTCCATTCATGTTTTGAATTATTGAGATTAATAAAAAGAGCGTTAGTAGCGCCCAAACCTTTAATTTTTTCATAAGCAATACTTTATTTGTTGCATTTAATCCAGATACTTTTTGCCTGGCACCCGGGTTAAATTTTTACTTTGAATGTTTTGTTATAGTTTTCTCCTTCGGTTTTCAGGATATTGGTACCTTTTGAGAAATCACGGATATTTCATAATCTCAGTTTTAAGTTAGGAAGATCTCAAATTTCCCTGATTACTTTCGCCGGAATTCCAGCAACAACGGTTTTTGGAGGTACATCTTTGCTTACTACTGCACCCGCAGCTACAACTGAATTTTCACCTACTGTTACGCCTGGCAGAATGGTTACACCCGCCCCAATCCACGCATTCCGTTTAATTACAACAGGTTTAACCGATAGCTTCTTGCGTTCTGCCGGATTTAGCGGGTGACTTTCCGTTATAAGGTTCACTTTGGGGCCAATCAACACTTCATCTTCAATGGTTATTCCGCCCATGTCGAGAAAGGAACAGGCTGAATTAATAAAGACATTTTTACCAATGCGTGTAAAAATTCCCAGATTGATGTAGAATGGAGCAAAAACTGTTGTGCTTGCGTCAATTTGGCTTCCG
Organism: Bacteroidales bacterium; assembly: GCA_012031335.1. The sequence goes on from JAAUTT010000133.1 coordinate 4,472, forward strand.
GTAATCTCACAGAGTAATTTCCGTATATGATCAGTGTCGCCAGAAGAGTTTAGTTCTGCCGATAATTTCATTGTCCTTGAAACAATTTCGAAAATTTCCGGATACTGTGGGTCGTTAAACGGAACTGCTTCACCTGATTGTAATCTTTCGAAAATATCCATTTTACATTTATTTGGAATATTGATTTTCGTGGACTTTCTCCATCCAGGTTACCGCAGTACCATTCACTTCTTCCTGTATGGCAATATGACTCATAGCATTAACTGGTGAAGCTCCATGCCAGTGTTTTTCATCCGGAGCAAACCACACCACATCGCCTGGATGTATTTCTTCGATTGTACCTCCTTCGCGCTGAGCCCAACCTAATCCTGATATAACTACCAGTGTTTGTCCGGCAGGATGCGTGTGCCAGGCCGTTCTGGACCCCGGTTCAAAAGTTACCAGGGCTCCGCTTCCATGGGTAACTTCCTGCTTGGGAATCAATGGGTCAATTCTTACGCTCCCTGTAAACCAATCTTCCGGGCCTTTTAGTGAAGGTCGCTCTCCATTTCTGATTATTTCCATTTCTATTTCTTTGAATATTTTCTTTTAATAATAATGCATATTGATTACAACAATATGAAAGATATTTGGACGAATTCTCCGGAAGATTTTTATTGATGAAGGAGAATTGAAACATATGTGAGCATGTGAATTTGCCTTTTTAGGGAGCATTTCTAATTTAAATTTTTCTTGAAGAAATCTTCTATTTTGTCAAAAGGAATGATATTCGTACTGTCGTACAAATCAACATGAACAGCGTTGAGAATAATCATTAACTCTTTGGGTTCGGAAGCTATTTTAAAGGCATCTTCACTGAAATATCTGGAGTGAGCTTTTTCTCCTGCAATGATTAAAAGCGGCCGGGGTGAAATTTCTTTGATATAAGTTAAAATGGGCATATTCATAAGCGATAATGAGGAGGTTGCTGCCCAGGCTCCATTAGAATTGATAGAACGAGGGTGAAAACCCCTTGGTGTTTTGTAATAGTTCTGATATTCGGCCACAAACTGCGGCTCTTTTCCTGTTAATTTTTCAGGTAGGCCGCGTGAAGTTTCATAGGTGGGAACGCCCTTTTCGGCATCAATCCAGCGTTGTTGTCCTAATTGTTCTAAGTTTTGTGTTCTCTGTTCCAGTGTTACAGCATCATTATACCCTTTTGACGCCACTGCGGGTCATATCATACATGCTCGTAGTGACTACAGCTTTTACGCGTTTGTCAACAGCAGTGGCATTTAGCGCGAAACCTCCAAAACCACAAATACCGATAATTCCGACTCTGTTTCTGTCAACACTTTTTTGTATTCCCAGGAAATCTATAGCAGCACTAAAATCTTCAGTGTTAATATCAGGCGACGCTATATTACGAGGTTCTCCACTGCTTTCTCCAGTATATGATGGGTCAAAGGCAAGTGCAATAAAACCGCGTTCTGCCATTTGATTGGCATACAAACCCGATGATTGTTCCTTTACTGCTCCAAAGGGCCCGCTAATGGCCAATGCTGCCAACGGCTCGTTACCTCGATTCTTAGGCATGTATAAATCACCTGAAAGCGTAATTCCATAACGGTTTTGAATGTTACTTTTGACGGGTAACCTTATCACTCAGTTGAAAAGTATAATGGTCGTTTTGTTCTGCTGAGTTCATTTGCTTTGTCATTTTATTTTGGTTTATTTGACCAAAAGCTTGTCCTAATATCATTATCGACAAAACTGTAAGAATTGCTATTTTTTTCATAATCGTCTGTTTTATTTTTAATCTTTTATTTTTCCTCTTCACCTTGTGGATTTTTTAATCTGTTTTATTCAAAAATTCACAATACAAATGTCGGGGTAAAAACCGGTATTAAGCTTACCCAAATTACAGATGAACTTACCATTTTTACTGATTCGTTCTGTCCATGTAATATTTATTTATATGAGTTACTTACCTTTGTTTATAATTACAAAATGACCGGACCCATGAGTGAAATAAACAGGATAAATACCGTTACTGAATACAATAATCTGGTTGGAATTGAGACCTTACATCCCTTGGTCAGCATCATTGATTTTGAGAAAGTTGAACCTTTTTGCTACATCAGGATGCAATTAAGGGTTTATGCCATCTTTTTAAAGGAATTAAAATGTGGCAACATGACTTATGGTTGCAATACATACGATTATGAAGAAGGCACATTACTGTTTATTGCTCCTGGTCAGGTGTATGGAGTTGCAAGCGAAGAAAAGAAAAAGGGTATAGGACAGGCGCTTATATTTCATCCCGATTTGATTCATGGGACCGCTTTGGGCAAGAACATTAAGGATTATACCTTTTTCTCCTATCAGGTGAATGAAGCTTTGCATCTTTCAACCCGGGAAAGGTCGATTATCAATGACTGTCTGGAAAAGATAAAATATGAACTGGAACATGCGATAGATGCACACAGCAAAACTTTGATTGTTTCTTATATCGAATTATTTCTGAATTATTGCAAGCGCTTCTACGAACGTCAGTTTATTACCCGAAGTCATGTAAACAAAGATGTACTTTCGAACTTTGAAAAGGTGCTGGACGAATACTTCTCATCAAATATGCCAGTTGAACTGGGGCCTCCTTCGGTAAGCTATTGTGCTGAAAAGTTGTTTTTATCTTCAAATTATCTGGGCGACTTACTAAGAAAAGAAACCGGAAAATCGGCTCAGGAGCATATTCAGCTGAAGTTAATCGATGTGGCAAAAGAAAGAATTTACGATTCAAGTAAATCAATCGCTGATATTGCTTACGAATTAGGATTTAAGTACCCTCAACATTTCACGCGAATGTTTAAGAAACAGGTTGGTTTGTCACCACTTGAATTCAGATCGGTGAACTGATTTTGCAAATTGACCATTCAACAGAAGTTAAAAATGCCTTATAAAAGTCGGCTATTGTAGGTGTTGGTATAATTTAACTGATTATTGCGATTAAGTTGATATTAATTTAAATGAAAAAAGGAGGCGAATGGCCTCCTTTTTTGTCGGGGTGGCCGGACGACCCCATATTTCGTAAATACTTATCTTTTCTGATGTTTACAAAACCGAAATTTATTTAGGTAACCGAATAGGTCATTTTTTGATGGGGCTATTCAATAATCCGTTAAATTTCAGTATAAAAAGAACGATTTCGGGACAAATATAAGTAAAAAATCGCAAATCTCATTTGGGTAGTTTCGGGTGAGTCTGGATTAATACGTTTTGTTATCAATCGGTAAGATGTTGCTTGATTAGGTCAACAGAGATGCCGGTAAATTCTGCAAAATCTTCAATGCTCACAAACTGGTGTTTTTCCTTTGCTTTGCATAGCCTGATTTTCTTAAACAGTTCCCGGCTCGATTTCTCGCTCTTTCCTGTTAACCTCTGAACATCTTTGGGATAGATTACTATTCTTCCAGATGTATTGCTCACTTTAAAGAACAAGGTTTACCCAAAAGTACACATTTATTCCTTGAAACGATAAAAACTGGTAAAATTTGGTTGAAAGGAGTAAGCATTTACCAAGTGCTTTGAATATGAGTTTTGTGTGACTAATTTTCCAGAAAAAATTATGGAAAAAAGGTTTGAAACCAGAACTTTCGGGTTCGGAGAACTCGCTCAATTATATTTTCCTCATGTTACTAAAGAATCAGCTTCACGTATGTTTAGCCAGTGGATTCATAAATGTCCTTCACTTTTGCAAAAACTCTCAGAAATTAACTGGAAAAGAAGGTCAAAATATTTTACTCCGAAACAAGTGAAAGTTCTAATAGAACACTTTGACCCTCCATTCTAAATTATTACGTTTTTTACTACGAAAGTAATAGAATTCAATTGTGAAATATTTATTTACCTATCATTACTTCAGTTGATTTCACTATTGCAAACACTTGATCGCCAACTTTCAATTTCATGTCTTCTACACTATCAACTGTAATAACAGAGTTAACAATTGTTCCATCAGTTATTTCTATTGCAATTTTTGCCATTACACTACCAAGTTTAATGTCCTTGATTTTTCCTTTGATTTTGTTACGTGCGCTAATTTCCATGATTTTAAATTTAAGTCATTATGATTTGAAGCGTTCATCCGAACGCAGTTGTTCTAATGGTAAATCTTTATTTTTTTCAAGCCATCCAATTTTGACATTTTCCCGGTTGTCGTACCTGGGATAGAAAGGTTTAATATCAATTAGGGGAGTTCCATCAAGCATATCAACTTGCTCAATATGTATTATATTATTATCAATGTCAATAAGTTTAACTGTTGAAATTCCTATCGCGTTTGGCCTTTTGGGGGCTTTACAGGAAAATATACCCCTTTTTTCGGTATCCATAAATG
>JAAUTT010000134.1 GCA_012031335.1 Bacteroidales bacterium
TCCAAAATGTAAGGCCTTCTTTTTTTTATAGGTAGTGAAAAAAAATTAACTTTTAGATTTCATTTTACATACTACTTATATGAAATCATTACTTAACCTCGTTCTGCTTTTTCTTTGCACAACCACATTCAGTCAAAAAACAAATCTCCCTTTTACCTTGAAGAGCTCACTTCGCCTCAAATGACGGAAGCATTGAAATTATCGGCCAAGACATGTATAATTCCTATTGGGGTAATTGAGAAGCACGGCCCACATCTACCCATCGGTACCGACCTGCTGGAGTCGAGGGAACTGGCACGTCGTGCTGCCACCAAAGAGTATACCGTAATTTTCCCACCCTACTATTTCAGTCAGATTTTCGAGGCGAAGCATCAGCCGGGGGTAATAGCCTACAGTAATAAACTAATATGGGATATGCTTCAGGAAACATGCGATGAGCTTGCCCGGAACGGTTTTGAAAAAATCATCCTGGTTAACGGGCATGGTGGCAACAACAGTTTCCTTCCGTATTTCTGCCAATCGCAGCTGTCGTCCCGGAAGCATTATGCTGTTTATCTTTTTACTCCCGACGAGAATGAGGAATACAACAATAAAATCATGTCGATGCGAAAAAGCAAGGGTCCTGATCAGCATGCAGGCGAAACCGAGACGGCCACCATGCTCACACATCGTCCCGACCTGGTACATCCGGATGTTGCAGAAAGTCAGAGTGGCGAAGACCAGAACCGTCTCTCCTTACCTTATGCCTATACAGGAATATGGTCGGTATGGTAAATTCCCCAACCACTATTCGGGAAATGGCAAACTGGCCACAAAAGAATTAGGAGAATATATTTACGGATATAATACCGACCAGCTTGTTAAAATGATTGCTGCCGTTAAAGCAGATACCAAAACGTTGCTTCTTCAGAAAGAGTTTTACGATAAAACAAATGAATAATACCACCTGTTTCATTTACCAGAAACAGATAAAGAAAGTTAAGGCTGTTTTACATAAGAACTTGTGCCATACTATCACTCCTCAATACACCATTCTGCTATGTTGTATCTATTAAAACGGACAGGCATTTTTTTGTGTATTTCTATATTTATTTCCTGTTCAGGGGTGGATTCTCAGCAGTATTCGAACACATTGCTCTCTGACACCACAATGTTAAAGACCCATGTCCGTGCCTTAACCCAAACGGAGGGCTACCGTAATTATCAGGATACTGCAACCTTGAATCAGGCTGCCACCTATATAGAAAAAGTGTTTTTACAAATATCGTCCCGGGTAACATTTCAGAAATACCGCATCGAGGGACGGGAATATAAGAACATTATCTGTTCGCTGGGACCCAGCGAAGGTGAAAGAATTATTGTCGGCGCACATTACGATGTATGTGACAACCAACCCGGAGCCGATGATAATGCCAGCGGTGTTGCCGGCATCCTTGAGCTGGCCCGGTTATTAAAGGATCAACCCCTGAAATACCGTATAGATATCGTAGCCTATACACTTGAAGAACCCCCGTTCTTCAAATCCACGGGAATGGGAAGCTATGTCCACGCGAAATACCTACATGAAAACGACATTCCTGTCAAGGGAATGGTATGCCTTGAAATGATAGGATATTTCAGCGACAAAACACAATCGCAGGATTATCCCATAGAAATCATGCGATGGTTTTATGGCAATAAAGGCGATTACATCCTTTTAGTGCAAAAATATGGTAATGGGTCGTTTGGCCGCAGTTTTTAACAGGGAAATGAGAAAAAGAGGCCCGGTTAAATACAAAATTTCTGCGGAGTCCCAAATTAATAACCGGTGTGGATTTTTCGGATCACAGAAATTACTGGAACTTCGGATACAATGCTGTTATGATAACAAACACAGCCTTTTACAGAAACAAAAACTATCATACTACAGGCGATTCGATTGAAACACTCGATTTCGGACGGATGGCAAGAGTGGTGGATGGAGTATTGCTTACATTAACAAACATAAATAAATAAACATGCCGCTTATATCTGTTGTACTGGCCATTTTTATCCTGTTAATATTAGTTTCAAAACTCAGGTGGAATATTTTCATTGCCTTACTCATCACTACCTTTATTGTAGGTGCGATAAATGGCATGAATGTAAGCGACATTTTACAGTCTTCGCTTCTGGGAATAGGAGAAACTATGGGTAAGATAGTTCTCATTATTGTGTTTGGGGCTATGTTGGGAAAGCTTATCGAAGAAAGCGGGGCCGCCCATACCATCACTTACTGGTTTATATCCATATTCGGGGAAAAAAGACTGCCTGTTGCACTGATGCTTACGGGATTTGCCATAGGACTGCCCATGGTTTACAATGCAAGCTTCCTTGTACTGATTCCCCTTGTATATACCTTTGCAGCCACCACCCGTTTTCCCCTTGTATTTCTGGGAATTCCGCTTTGTGCCACCTTATCGGTAGCTCACGGATATCTTCCGCCACATCCTGCTCCAACGGCAGTGGCTGCGATGATAAATGCCGATATAAACCTAACCCTGTTATATGGCATTATAATAGGTATACCCGCTATACTCCTTGGGGGACCTTTTCTGGCACGTTTTTACAAAAACATGATAGTTGTGCCCCCTAAAGAACTGTTTACCCCCCGTGAATTTTCGAAAGAAGAGTTACCGGGAATTGGCACAAGCCTTATAACTGTGCTTATACCCATTATTTTAATGGTAGCAGGAGCTGTGTATAACCTTGGATTTGGAGGGCAAGGAAAACTGGCTTCATTCTTCAGTTTTATAAGTGACCCCAACTTTGCTTTGTTTTTTGCAGTAATGGTAGGAATTTATACCCTTGGAACCCGAAAAGGGAAGAGCATGGATGTTGTAATGAAAAGCCTGACAGGATCGGTGGGGAGTGTTTCGTTAATTATTCTGATAATTGCATCGGGAGGCGCTTTCAAGCAAGTTCTTATAGACAGCGGTGTTGGGAAATATATCGAAGGTGTAGCCCATACACTGAATGCCTCCCCTTTAATCCTTGCCTGGGGAACAGCAGCCTTATTAAGGCTTGCACTAGGGTCGGCAACCGTAGCTACCATTACGGCAGCAGGAATGATGCTGCCGGTTATATCGGGGACAAACATTTCGCCTGAATTGGTTGTATTGGCCACAGGAGCGGGGAGTTTAATGTTTTCGCACTTCAACGATACCGGCTTTTGGATGTTTAAGGAATACTTCAATTTGAGCATTAAACAAACCTTTATGACCTGGACTCTAATGGAATGTATTGTGAGTACCGCAGGACTTCTGGGTGTTTTATTGCTGAACTGGATAATAACATAAAAAAAGCCTGGAGTAAATTACTCCAAGCTTTTACAATACTGGTAGGTTATATTTTAAAATCTGAAATTTAAACCAATAGAGAAATAATGAGGAGCTCCAACAGCTAATTCGGAGTTTAATCCTATATGTTCTGAAAAGTAACCTCTGAAACCAAATAATATAACCTGAGGAGCAAATCCTCCTCCTTTTACTACATCATCTGCAACATAATCAGGGTCTTTAGAATTAGTACTTACCCCCCAATTAGTATATCCAAGCCTTAACCCCGAATACATATCAATTTTACCGGAATTGCCATAATGAAATAAAGCTCTGGCAGCAACGTTAAGACGATTTATCTTGGTGCGGTAATCACCGTAGTTAATGTCAGTATAATCAATCTTCATTCCCTGGTGTGATACTGCGGCGCCCAAACTGAAAAAGTCCGAAATTCCATAATCATATGTTACTTGAATTGCAGGAATAGATGATGTTTGCCCGTTTGCAGCCGAGATTATGGTACCTACCAGACTAAATCCTCCATTCACACAAAGTGTAGACTTATATGTTTCATTTTGGGCAATAATACTGCTGGCTATACCAATTACTAAAAGAAGGGTTAAAAATAGTTTTTCATTTTTAAATGGATTTGATTAATAATTCAAAAAACATTAACTGTTACGACCATGTGTTGATAAATGTTATAGGAAAAAGAGATTTTTCTCGTTTTAATAAATAAATGCCGATCAGAGAAGGGATTTTCCAAAAATTTGGGAATATTTAATTACCCCTTGCTACCTAACTAGCAGACCATTTCAATTCCCCAACATAAAATATTTTATATCGTATTCTTTTACAGTACTTATGAAAATTCATGTTTTGATTATTCTATATGGCAATTTAACTTGAGAGTAAATTATACTGTGAGCTTTTGCAGTTTTAAAAAAAAAAGTATCTTTAGCTTTAATTTTAGTATGTATTTTTACTAACCAGTAAAATTTCGTTTTTTATGAAAAAAATCTTACTCTTCGTTTGCGTTTCTGTGTTTGCGCTAGGATCGGTATTGGCAAATGATTCTGAATTGTTTTCCTACGACAAGGCAAAAGTTCAAAAGGCTGTATCTGACATGAGCCAGGTTGAGCAAATGATTAATCAAAATCCCGATGTGTCTGTTGACGATTTAATGGCACAGGGTAAACTTAATGCATCGTTTGATGCAACTGCAGCTAGTCCTTTTTCAGTAATGGGCGAACCACCTCTTGGAATTCCTTCTTTCCTTTGGGGATGTATCCTTGGTTGGGTTGGTTTGTTAATCGTTTACCTGATTACTGAAGATAAAGAAGAAACCAAAAAAGCACTGTGGGGCTGTGTAGCTGCATCGGTTGCATGGATTGTTTTCTACTTTGCATTCTGGGGAGCTGTATTTGCTTCTGCAGCTTAAGAAAAAAATTAAACAGTTTAAACTTCCCGGCCAATTACCGGGAAGTTTGTTTTTTATCCGACCTGATCTATGAAAATTAAATTTTTACTGGCTATATTGATGTTGAGCATGGTTTCTCCATGGCTTCATGCTCAGAAATTCTTCCGCATAAAAGGAGAATTTACCATCAAAGCCAAAGCAGAAGATGGCAGGTCGCAGTTAACCATGGGGAAATTCTATTACGACAGAAATTTTAAAAAACTGGTATACCTGAATCATTTTCCCAAAAAGGAACTTTGGGTATCCAAGGATACTTCCATTTACCATATTGTAGATAATAAAATCCTCGACAGACAATCTGCACCACCCATTGCTGAGTTCTCGAGTCGTTTAATCTGGCTCTCAACAGTCAGTTGTCGACTATGGATTTAAAATACTGCTATGAAAATCGAGAAGGTGGAACGACAGAATGACATGGTTATAACCACCTGGGCTTTACCCGAAAAAGCAGCCAAACTTTTTGGGAAAATTAAGACCTCAACAAAAAACAATAAACTCATTGGTATTGTCTTTCTGGATACGGAAAATAAAGTGATCAAGAAGCAGTTTTTTAATGAGTATAAAAACCTCAGCGGATTGGAATTTCCGCATGAGGTAATCGACATTGTGTATATCAATGGAAAAGAGAACTATCAGGTAACTACATATAAAACATTGTAATTGATGATCTTACGGAAGGTAATATTTACAATTATCCTATTCCTGGGGGTAAGTAATCTCAGTGGTCAGGACGCTGCTTCATACCGGAATTTGAAGGTCAGTTCGAGACACATCACCATAAGGAAACCTACGAGTTTGCCAAACATGCCCATAACGAGCTGGAGGCAGTATTTTCGGGTTTGTTCTTATTTTATAAATCCTTTTTATCATCGCAGGACGCCATCTCCTGTGTTTTCCATCCGTCGTGTTCGGTTTACGGATTCCAAACCATTCAAAAAATGGCGTTATCATTGGCATGCTCGACACCTTCGATCGTTTAAGCCGTTGCCATGCCCTTAGCCCGGAAGAATATGATGTCCAACCCGAAACTCGTCTTTTCTATGATCCGGTTCAGTAAACTATTGTTCATTTTCCTGGCAATTTCACTTAGCTTAAATGCCCAAAATTTTTACGACGAACAGCACTCGGCGAAATTTGCCGAATACCTCTTTCAAAGTCAGCAATACGATTTGGCAGCCCATGAATTTGAGCGGCTTCTTTTTGACAATAACTCCAACACAAGTTACCAGCTTAAGCTTCTGAAAAGCTACCGTAAATCGGGAAACCTCAGTCTGGCAAAAAAAAAGATTTCAGGATTTGTATAACGATTCCCTGGTTTATACGCCCGAACCACTGGCTCAGGAATACATTCATCTGCTGATGCTTCAAAGGGATTTGCCCAATGCCTCGGCTTTTAACATCGCTAACCGGAATATTCCCGAAATGCAGTCACGTATCAACCTGCTTCAGATATATCTTTTGTCGAAGAACTGGAAAAGCGCCGACAGTATTGCCCGGTTAATACCTGATACATCGCCTGAATACCAGCATATACTCACTTCGGCAGCTAATATGAAACATAAATATGCCGGACTGGCACTTACTTTTTCAGTGGTTATTCCAGGAGCTGGAAAAGCCTATTCGGGATATTGGAAGGACGGACTCATCTCCCTGATGTTTGTTGCTGCAACAGGCTGGCAATCTTACAGGGGCTTCGACAGAAACGGTTCATCATCCGTATCAGGCTGGATATGGGGAAGTATCAGCACTGGTTTTTATCTGGGTAATATTTATGGATCCTTTAAATCGGCCAAACGTTTTAACAACAGGCAGAATGAATTATTACACAAACACGCTGAAAGCTATATTTACAGTACTTTTTAGTCTGACTTTTCTTATTCTTCAAGGCCAGGGTACGAATGGGATTGTGGCTTTTGCTGATGGACAATTTAAAGCAGGCAACTATGCTTCGGCATTGATCGAATATCAGAGAGCTATTTTTTGGCGGCCATACCTCGGGCGAAATATTTCATCGGATGGCCGACTGCTCATTTCAACTCAGGAAATACGACCAGGCTATTGAGTATTACGACAGGGCCTATTTTGCATACCCAAACGACAGTCTCAGAATAAATTCGCTACTGGATAAAACCAAATGTAACCTGGCAACCAAAAATTACAATATTGCACTTATCGATCTGCTGGGCATAACCGACTCCTTACCCGAAAAAACTTACCGTATCAAACAGTTTTATACAGGCATCTGCTATTTTGGTAATGAACAGTTTGATGATGCCCGTCATTATTTTACCGATGCCGTGCACCCCTCCTTTAACGCAGCAACGTAAAGCTATTGACCAGCTGTTTGCTAACCCGAAAATGTTGTACCGGCCCAATCCGCGAACAGCATCCATTTTAAGTTTATGTTTTCCGGGGCTGGGTCAATTCTACGCCGGCGATATAAAAAACGGGATCAACTCCCTGCTGCTTACTACAGCTCTGGTTTCGCTTGGCGTGAAAATTTCGCTGGAGCAATCCATCTGGGATGGGATTTTTCTGTTATGCCCTGGTTTCAGCGATATTATCAGGGAGGTTATATGCGGTCGGAAAAAATTGCCATAGAAAAGCGTGCTGAAAACAGAAATGAAATATACGAAGCCGTTGTAGAGCAGATTATTTCTACAAAATAAATTCCCTGTCTTCTATCTGTTTTGTAAATACTTACAACGAATTAATATTATCTTTACCAAAATCAATCTGGTACCCCTTTGACTACTGCTATCCTGCTTATAACCCCACCGTTTACCCAGCTCAATACCCCTTATCCTGCAACGGCATATCTGAAGGGATTCCTAAACACAATAGCTGTAAGAAGTCAGCAGATTGACCTGGGGATTGAAGTAATGCTGGAATTATTCTCCGGAGAAGGTCTGAAACAATTATTTAGTGAGGCTGAAGAAAAATACAGCCTATTTTCGGAGAACAGCCGGCGTATTTTTGCTTTGAGGGAGCGTTATATCCAGACCATAGACAGTGTCATCCATTTTCTTCAGGGAAATAATCCCACACTGGCGCTCAGGATATGCGAAAACAGTTTTCTACCCGAGGCCTCGCGATTTAACCATGAGGGAGACCTTGATTGGGCATTCGGAACCATGGGAACCAGTGATAAGGCAAAACATCTGGCAACACTTTATCTTGAAGATATCTCTGATTTTATTGTCGATACTACCGATCCATACTTCGGATTCAGTCGTTATGCCGAACGCCTGGGAAGGTCGGCCAACCTGTTTGACGAACTTTATGAGGCATTGCAAAGACAGGATACACTGGTAGACCGGATAATGATTGATATTCTTAAAAAGAAAACAGCCAGCTTTACACCAACCATGGTTGGTATTTCAGTGCCCTTTCCGGGAAATCTATTCTGTGGATTGAAATGCGGGCAATGGATCAAAAAAACTACCCCAGGGTAAAAGTTGTATTGGGAGGAGGTTTTGCCAATACCGAACTCCGATCGGTTACCGACCCCAGAATTTTCGAATTCGTCGACTTTATTACCCTCGACGATGGTGAAGCCCCATTGAAACATCTTACGGAATTTCTGAATGGAGAACGTAAACCTGAAAATTTAAAACGAACTTTTGCATGTATTAACAACAAGGTAGTATATCTGAACGGATCGGACGAAAAAGATATATCCCAGCGGGACACCGGAACTCCCGATTATTCGGACCTGTTATTGAACCAGTACATTTCGGTTATTGAAGTTACCAACCCCATGCACAGGTTATGGAGCGACGGACGGTGGAATAAGCTTACGCTGGCCCATGGCTGTTACTGGGGACGATGTACCTTTTGCGACACCTCACTTGATTACATCAAACGTTTCGAGCCGAACACCATCCAGCTTATCTGTAACCGTATCGAAGAAATTATACAACAGACGGGTCATACAGGTTTCCATTTTGTGGATGAAGCGGCCCCTCCTGCCCTGCCTTAAATCGTACTGG